>SLOZ01000005.1 GCA_007132255.1 Limnochordia bacterium
CGAGGCTGTGGTCGAGGACTTTTACGATCCAGAGCAGAAACAGATCACCATCCCGATGGATCCAATGTTGACACCCAATGAAAACGCCCAGGCATATTTTAAGAAGTACAATAAGGCAAAGACGAGTCTGACCATGACAGCCCGTCAACTCCGCAAGACTCGCCAAGAAATGCAGTATCTACAGGCACTGGCCGTTCAAATCGAGATGGCAGACTCCGTAGAAGTGTTGGATGAGATTGGCGATGAGATGGTGCAAGCGGGTCTGCTCAAACCAAAACGCAGACGGGAGAAGAATAAAAACCGCAGAGACCAAGGGCCTAAGGGCGCCGATGAGTATGTATCGTCGGACGGTTTTACAATTCTATTGGGACGGAGCAATACCCAGAATGATACGCTTACATTCAAGGTCGCTCGTCCGGATGATCTCTGGCTTCACGCCCAGAAGATTCCCGGCAGCCACGTTATCATCCGTAATGGTCAAGCAGTTAGCGATACAGCTTTGGAGGAGGCCGCGACACTGGCCGCTAGATATTGCAAATCGCATACGTCCCCAAAAGTCCCGGTGGACTTTACGCAGCGCAAGCACGTCCGCAAGCCGCCAGGTTCCCCGCCGGGATTTGTGATCTACGATGATTTCCAGACGGTTCTTGTCAATCCAACAGACAATACGAAACTGCCTCAGAAGAAACAAGAAAAGCGCCGTTAACGGCGCTTTTTTGTTAAGAAACTGACAGGAAGTAAGCGAGTTCACCCGTTGGAAGGTCGTCTTCACCTACCCCCTGCCCCTGCATGATTTTCTCTTACTTATACAGCAAGAGAAACTTTGAACGCCAGTAAGCAGCAGGATTTGCCGGAGATCCTTGGCGAAGCTCCCAAACATCCACCTCCGGAGCAAACCTCTAAGCTAGGCATGTAGTACAGTAGTTTCGCCGAATGTTCAGGTTCTCCTGCCACAAAATTAAACTTTTTGACTCAGTGACGGAAGTGTCGTACATCAGTGAAGACCAACGTGATGCCATGACGGTTGCAGGCATCGATGACTTCCTGGTCGCGTTTCGAGCCACCGGGCTCAATGATGCCAGTAATACCGGCCTTAGCCGCCAACTCAATGCTGTCAGCGAATGGGAAGAAGGCATCAGAACCGACGAATCCACCCTCAGCCTTAGAACCGGCCTGTTTAACGGCCAATTCCATGGATTGAACTCGGTTCATCTGGCCGGCCCCAACACCGATCAATTGTTGGTTCTTTGCTACAACAATCGCGTTTGATTTAACGAACTTTACACAGGTCCAGGCAAAGATAAGTTCGTTAATCATGTCCTGGGTAGGCTGTGGCCCGGCGACATGGCGCAGTTGATCGCTGCGCACTTGCAGTGCGTCTCGCTGCTGGACCAGGACTCCACCGGACACCCTTTTCATATCGTGACCTTGGGCAGCCGCTGGTGCTAACTCCAGCAAACGCAGATTTTTCTTTTTGGTAAGAATGGTCAGCGCTGCTTCGTCAAAGGCTGGAGCGATAATGATTTCCAGAAAAGTTTTGCTCATTGCCTCAGCAGCCGGGCCGGTTAGCGTACCATTAACAGCAACAATTCCACCAAAGATCGATACCGGATCGGCATCGTATGCTTTCTGGTAGGCATCCGTGATATCTGTTCCCACCGCCCAACCACAAGGGTTGGTGTGCTTGACAGCGACGGCGCACGGAGCGGCAAAGGCAGAAGCCATTTGCCACGCGGCATCGGCGTCGTAAATATTGTTAAACGATAATTCCCTGCCGTGCAGTTGTTTGGCGTGAGCTATCCCGCCCCTGCTGGGAACATCAGCGTAAAAAGCAGCCGTTTGATGCGGGTTTTCTCCATAACGTAGGTCCTGTTGTTTCTGCAAAGGCATCACGAGACAGTCTGGCAGCACTTCGTCTTCCAGATAGGATGCGATGATGCTGTCGTAGACCGCTGTAACACCAAATGCTTTAGCAGCTAACTCTTTGCGCAGACTGAGGGGGACATCGCCTGCAGCCAAGGCGTCGGCAACCCTAGAATAGTCTTGGGGATCGCATACGATCGTTGTCCGCGCAAAATTCTTGGCTGCCGCCCGTACCATGCTCGGGCCGCCAACATCGATCATTTCGATGCATTGCTCTGGGGTGCTGCCCTCCTGTTCCATGACTTTCTGGAACGGATAGAGGTTGCAGATAACCAAATCGATAAAACCAGACCCAATGGTGTCCAAGTCCTGTCGGTGTTCCGGGGTATCCTTAGCCAGGATACCTCCGAAGATTCGTGGGTGCAGGGTTTTGACGCGTCCGTCCATAACTTCGGGGAATTCAGTAAGGTCCGATACAGACGTTACCGCAAGTCCGTGTTCCTTGAGATGCGAAGCGGTTCCTCCTGTGGATAGGATTTCCCAACCCGCATCGGCCAAGGCGTGGGCAAAGTCTAGAAGTCCCGTCTTGTCATATACGCTTATCAGTGCTCGTTTCATCAAATTCCCTCCAAAATAGCTGTCCACTTTGCGCAGAGCTGCCGCGTTTTTTCGGCAGCTGCACCTTGGTAGGTATGCGGTTCTTCTAAGACGCGCAGCTGCTCCGATGACAAGGCGGCCAAATAGGGGGCTGCCTGAGGGTCTTGGCGAGCAGCGGCTAATAGACTTCCGCCGCCTTGTTGGATCTGCATGGTCAGGCTGCGAACATTCTCGTGTGCGTCCGGATGCCCAGCAGCCGCCAAAAGAATATACAAGGGTTCGGCAGCGGTTAAGGCAGCGGTAGAAGCCAGATTATCGGCCATCTGTTGGCGATGAATAGCAAGCTTAGCAGTGACCCGGATGGTTCGAGCCGCTGTTAATGCAAAGCCTACTAGGATCTCCATGGCGAACCGGCCCGAAGCGGAGTTGCTCAGATCCCTTTGGTGTTCAGAGATCTGATCCATATACACAGTCATCATACGCGGCATAAATGCTTTCCACATGCTTTTGATGTTCTCATAGTTCCAGGGATTGCGTTTATGAGGCATGGTTGAGGACCCGACCTGTGAGGCTGTGAA
>SLOZ01000228.1 GCA_007132255.1 Limnochordia bacterium
CAAATAGTATTGGGCACCCGTAAAGCAGCCTCTAAGATTGCGGGAAACGGCTTGTGCGGTTCCGTCTGGTACCAATACGCCACTGAGGCAATATCGTCACTGCGGTCATTGGCGTGTCCGTGTTCCACACTAATGCGGAGATTGCGTTCGAAGGGAATCGGGTCCAACACATGGTAGCGATATACACAAACCTTTCCTTCGTTGAAATGATCAGCCTTTTCAGCCCACGGCTGTCCAGTGTACAAATGGGCGACATTCTGCATACCCCAAGCATGTCCTAGATAGTCTTCACTGCCTGTGCCATGGAGATCCGGAGGCCAGTGCCGAACACCGTCACGATCGATGAAGACCATGTCATCGCCCTCGCCCCACCAGCCGCGGCTTTGCCGGTCAATGGATAGGTTCACACCCACATAGTGGCCAGCGCCTTCGGCCTCCAGGATGAGGTAATTGTTGGCGTCGCTTTTGTTGATCCCATCCGGCCCAGCTGCGCGCTGCCGCCAAGCTTCGGAACCCCAGATGCTGCCCTCTCCAGTCCAGCCCGCGCAGGGGTTATCCCGGCGCCATTGGGCGTGGAGATAAGCGGTCTCATCGGGCAGCGACTGATGCAGCTGATAATCTATGTAGAAGTAAAAAGAATCCAACGGCACGTCCTGCTCATTCACCAACTCCACTCTCGCCGCGTGGCGAAACGGCATGGGGATCCACGCGTTCATGGCCACCCCCGGGCCCTGTGTTCCGCCGACACCGATTCCGTAGTTCGTCGATGTGCTGAAACACGCACATTGGTAGCTATACACCTGTCCATGCCCAAGACCGAAGAAGTCGCCCAACGGTACCTCCACGGAAGGATTGGTTTCGCCATCCCAATACATACGCAGCAGCAGTTTGCGCAGGTAGTGTGGATCCTTGTGCGAAGCCGTGCACCAAATGTGACTAATAACACCCGGTCCTTCCAAATCCGCCAAGACCTTGGTTTCACCGGCTTCGAATCGCCAAGCATCGCGATTGCGCCCACTGGTATCCCAGCTGCTGGCTCGACCCACCCGGAACGGTTTACGAAGTGGCAGATCGGAAAAACTACCTTGCATCGTCATCGACTTATCCTCCTTTGGTCATTCCCGAATGAAACAAAGTCACAAATGTTAATTCCTTAAAGACCAATCCACGGCTGCTTTGGCGTGCACGGTCGTGGTGTCAACGATGGGTAGAGAACTATGCTCGGCCTTGATGAGCAGCGGTATTTCTGTACATCCCAAGATCACGGCTTCACAGCCTGCGGCAGCCAGATCATCGACAACCTCTTGAAACTGGCGCCGGGAAGCGTCCAAGAAACGGCCGTCGATTAACTCCTCATAGATCACTCGGTGCACCATTTGCCGCTGTTCATCGCTGGGGACCATCACTCGCAGACCGTGCTCTTGGAATCGATCGCGCAGAAACGGCTGTTCCATGGTAAAACGCGTCCCTAAGAGACCGGCGGTCTCAGCACCCATAGCTTTCAGATAGTTGGCCGTTGCGTCTACAATATGAAGAACGGGTATAGATACTGCTTTGGCCATGTGAGGAGCTGTCTGGTGCATGGTATTCGAGCAGATAACGATGCACTGGGCACCGGCCCGTTCCAAAGCCTGGGCGGCCTCAATGGTTTGCTCCGTTAGGATATCCCAGCGCCCAGCATGCTGCAGAGCGTGCATTCGAGCGAACTCCAAAGAATACATGATGCAGTGCGCTGAATGGGGACTCCCCAGACGCCGTTTCACCTCGGTGTTGATAATGCGATAATATTCCAACGATGATTCCCAACTCATACCGCCGATCAGTCCAATGATCCGCAAATCGTTCCCCCCAATTGTTACTATCGCTAGCTGACAAGCATTGTATACTCAGAGCCACAATCCCTATTGGTGTATTCAGCAAGCAGAACAACGATTCCTTCGTTAAGAAGGCTGGTAACAAGCAATGTTCGCCAACAGAAACCCGCGCGAAAGCGGCTTTCTCTATGGGAGAAAGCCGCTTACCTCTCGGCACGATTTGATCTATCGGGAAGTCAACAGTTGTGAGTTCAACCATATCCAGCTTAGGCAAGAGCAACAAGCCGTGAAAGCCGGCGATGGTTCCGCTGAGCTTACTGCTGATCTTTCACATCAAGCGCAATGTTCCCATTTGACGTTTCGACCGTGAAATTGGCAAGATCACTTTCTGAATCCGGCCAGTTTCCTTCGAAATTCCCAGCTGCGACGCCAACTGGCAAGAAGTTGCTGGTAATCACACCGTTACCGACTTCAGCTTGCATAAACATTTCAATGCCCTGAGGAAAACGAATCACGATGTCGCCATTGGACGTTAACACTTCATAGTCACCAGCGCGAACAGATGCCAGGTCTAGCGTGATATCAGTGTCGGATCCTTTGATGAGCCCAGAATCGACTAGGTTGATACCAGATAACGTAATCTCACCGTTGGAAATCTCGACTTCCAGTCTGCCATTGGTCCCGTCAACATCAATGTTGCCATTGGAACTGTCTACCAGAAGTGGTCCAACAACATTTCTGACTGTTATATGGCCGTTACTGGTTTCGCCTTCGGTTTGTTCTGCAATAATATTCTCCAAATACACATCGCCATTGCTCGTCAACGCGTAGAGAATAGCGTCCGACTCGATATCGGAGACCGAAATATTGCCGTTCGACGTCCTCGCCTCTACGCTGCCGATGATCTTTGTAACCCATACATCGCCTTCGGAGGACTCACTACGCAGATTAATCAGATGGCCCTGGGGAAATCTGATTTCCAGTGCCACTGTCACCCGCTGATCATTCGTCAAATCAGGTACCAATGTCGTTACATCGAGATCGTTGCCCAGCCAATCCCAATCCAAGTCCGTTTTCTCCAAAATGATCTCCGGTGTTTTGCCATACGCCGTTTTTGTAACCTTAATCCCGATATAGTCGATAGTCTCGTCATCCCATACCGTGACGATGATGTCCCCTTCGCTGTGCTCCAAATCCATGTCATACTCAGAGTAGAAA
>SLOZ01000311.1 GCA_007132255.1 Limnochordia bacterium
CCTCATTATCTGTATTCGACCGGCACGCTAGGCTTTTGGGCGCAGTCGCAGCCTAGCATCTACGATTGAGAAAAAGAACGAAAGCCCCTGCAAGGCAGGGGCTTTCGAGTTACTGCGATGTCTAGATTAGAACTTGAAGGTTACACCAGCATGAACGTTATTGATGGTGGTTGCTTCATCGGCTTCGTCACCTGCTGCCTGTGTCCAACGAGTACCAGTCAAGCTTAAGCCAAGGTCACTGGTAAAGTTGTATTTAGCAGACAGTGTGTGAGTCATTTCGTTGGTGAAATCGTCCTGAGTCGCTTCGCCCATTGGCATTGCCAATTCGAAGTTGTAACCCAAAGCTACATCGGCACCGGACCAGTCAAAGCCATAGTCCAAACCAGCAGCTACGACACTAATGTCTCTGCTTGTGTAGTTACCGATAACTTTATAGTTACCATCGAGCCAGTTCTGGTGGTATGCATAGCTTGCGCTCAACTTGACGCCAGCAAATACATCCATCTCGTCAACACCGACTTTACCCATCAGATACATTTCGTTATCTTCTGCATCACCGGTTTGCGGATTAACACCAGCTGCACGAGCAGACAGTGCCAATGGAACGAACAGGTCGAAACCAGCAGCAGCTGTTACGTTATAAGCTGTCAAGATTGTTCCGGTGGCATCATCAATGTCGCCAAGCTCGCTGTAAAGTGTACCAGCCAGATCAATACCTAAGATATCCACACCAGCGTCAGCCTGCCAGCTAGCAGAGGCAGCATCGAGAACGAATGGACGCTTAGACAAAGCACTAACTGTACCGAAGTTTTCAGCAGCCATGATGTAGTTGAAGCCTAGTTCTACACCGGCGAATTCGGTACCTACGGCAGCGTCAACCAACCAGTTGTCACGAGCCACATCATCGCCATTGTCTTCGGTGTCAAAGAGGCGGAAGATGTCGTTCGGGTAGTTGTCCATGGCGAACTTCAGGTCATAGTTGAACATTGCGATGTCACCGTACAGACCAGCCATCATAGCACTGGTTCCTGCTTGATGATCATTAGCTACCGAAGCCTGAAGACCAACCATGTCCATGAAGCCCCACTGAAATGCGGCGCCGACACGGTCTTTGCTCAAAGCTAACTGAGCATCGACAGGACCAAGTTTCATTTCACCCAGCAGACCATAAGCATCAACGCTATCCATAACATAAGACGTCATGTAACCGCGTACTTCATCAGCATCCCAGCGGCCCATAACTACACGATGCATTGGGGTATCACTGAGAACTTCAACACCAAAGGTTGTTGGTGACCATGTTGCATAGTCGCCACTACCATCAAAGTTCAACCACAGGTTAACATCTGTGCTTTCAGATGCCTTAATGTTGAGATCGAGACCACCTGTAGCCCTGGTTGTGGGCCCAGCTGTCCATGTTTTGTTGAACAGATTAGGCACAGGCGCACTAGCATCACGGAAACTGCCTCTAAAGTGAAGGTCACCGGAGAACTGGATACGCTCAAAAGCGGTCTTCAGATCTTCGTGGTCTGCACGGAGAGCATCTTGATCAGCAGCTATTGCAGCTGTTGTGTCTTCCAGAGCATCTACACGACCGTCAAGAACGCCCACTGCTCTTTCCAGTGCGTCAACACGTACGCCCAGGAGATTCAGTTCACGGGAGAACTCTTCGGACATTGCTTGCATGTCGGAGGCCAAGGCATCGATTTCAGCAGTCAGGCCAGCTTCTAAGCCGTCCAGGTCGCCGCGGATACCTTCGATCAAACCAAGCACACGATGCTCAACATAAGCAACGTCGCCTTCTAGAGCTTCGATACGCTGGTTTTGCTCAGCGTTCTGACCCAAAGCACGGTTGATCAGAGCTGCATGGTCGGTCAAAGCTTCGGACAAGAGTTCTTGTACGATGCGCTCGACGTCTGCAGTGGTCAAAGCATCTTCAGCTTCAACAATGCGCTCAATGATTGTGGTTTCGGTAATAACCTGCTCCACACCCAATTTAGCTTCTGCCAATTCCTCTTTGACCAATTCGGCTACCAAAGCAGCGATAGCAGCTTCAGCTTCCGGAGTCATTTGGAAAGGACGCTCAATGGGTTGACGCTCAATAATGTGCTCAACAGGCTCAACTTCTACTACAGGAATTTCCAGGTTGGCCAATTCTGCGTAGATCAGTTCAGTCAGTTCAGCTTTTGCAGCTTCGATTTCAGCCATCAAATCAGCTGTAATCTGTTCTCTTACGCCTGCGGTTTCCGCAGCGACTTCAGCTTCCACCAAAGCTTCGAGGCGGGCTAAAGTGCGGGCGAATACCATAGCAGCTTCATAGCGGGTCATCATACGTGTACCGCCATAGGTGCCATCAGGATAGCCTTCGACCAAACCAACAGCGGCCAATGTGGTCACTGCATCGTAGGCCCAGTGATCAGCAGGAACATCGGCGAATGGGTTGTGCCCACTGGCTAATGCAGGTGCTGCCACGCTGGCAACTAATGCCAGGGCTAGAAAAATAACGAGACTTTTCAATTTCATGTTGTTTCCCCCTAAGGTTTTTGATAAGTTTTCAAGCTAGTCTTGCGCTTACATGGCGCAGGACCGTTCCTATCGGGGTTGTTTCGTTGTGAGTCTCCATGTTTCCTCACACCTATATTCCCCCACCAGGACCGGTTTCGCTGTGTCACTCGACAGTTGTGGTAACCTTGGGTGCACCTCCTTTCTGACCACCTGTTCCATTTCACAGCAACGAAAGCAGACTATGCTTAATATCTACTTTCGCTACCCTGCATGCAGAATCCTTCTTCGCCAACAGCTTTTTGCGTGGATTTGGAAAAATATTTTCTAAACCAAAGATCTGTTGGCAAATTACACATGGCGTCGATATGCCAATACCAATATCTTACAGGTTTTTGACGATTAAGTCAAGAGAAATAGGCCCTTCTGTTGTCCAGGTCGGCCGCTGTGTGACTGCCTCCACCCGTACTTCGCCTTGGCTTTCTTTAACAGCGGCAATGGCCTGCAGGAATTGTTCTCCAGATACAACAACCGCTGCCCCATCCACGGTCAGCAAACCCGCATCGATCGCTCGCTCATTGGCCAGACCAATCATATCAATTACCGCTCGGTCCACTTCCTGCAGAACCGATGAGTCGATCACGGAATGGGCCAGAATGTCTCCCTGCTCAAAGACCTGCTCATGGGGGATAAGTTCAAGATACGTTACCACAGGCTCTCCCGCCACCGTATTGTTCTTGCTCACGGCCCGAACAACAACGGGCTCCGTCTGTTGGTGCAGGCTGAACACGGCTAATTCGAAGGTCTGCTGCGTCAGCATGATAGCCAGGTTCTGATCGGACTCTACGCGTGCACCGCGGACCAATGCTCGACGATCGGCTTCTTCAAGGAACGTCGTTAGCTGAGCCGACAGCTCTTCAATCGTGCTGCCGCCCTCAAACAGGGCCGCGTGAAAAATCTCATCTGCTCGCAGTGCTAGGTCTCCAGTACGCATCTTGTTCTCCAAACGAAGATATTCATCGACCAACCGATCGTACTGCGATACAAGACTCTCATAGCCATCAAGCAGATAAACGTAGCGCTGTTCCAATGTGGCACGACGTTGTTCTAGTTCCTCCACTCGCTGCCGACCTTCTTCGACTTCGGCACGAGTCTGTTCCAACGTCGTTAGAACACCAGCATATTCCTCTGAAACACGCTCAACATCGGCTCGTGCTTCCCGCAGATCTGCGGCAGCCTGATCGCGTTCAGTGCTCAACTGCAGGAGGGATGCTTCCATTTCTCGCACCTGGGTCGTACTCATCTGCAGTTGAATTTCACTGGTAGCTAAAGCATCTTGGATCGCCCGCATGCGAAAAAGAGCAGTTCTAACATCGTTGGATACAATCGCCAAAACGGCGATGGATGACACGGCAATAAAAATACCGGTAAAAATGGTAATCAAAATACTTGTATGTTTCGGTCGCAGACCAAACAATGAAAGCTTTTTCCTACCCACTTTCATCCCGATCTTATCACCAAGGTAAGCGATTAGCCCACCAATGACCGAAAGAGTCAAAATCAGCACCAGTCCATACATGGACACCACCACCTATTGGGTAAACCCAGCTGTTTCGCAAAACCACAGCCCAAGACCGTACTTGCCAAGTTACATTTGAAACTGAGCACCTAGATAATGCTGTCTGGCCAGGGGATCGGCTGCCACGGCAGCCGCTGTTCCGGACACCAAAATCATGCCTTCATGCATAATATACGCCCGATCCGTGATGCGCAGCGTTTCCCGCACATTGTGGTCGGTGATTAGAATACCCAAGCCTAGGGAGCGCAGTTGACCAACCAGATTCTGGATTTCCGCTACAGCAATGGGATCAATCCCCGCGAACGGTTCATCCAACAAAAGAAACCGCGGTGATGCAGCCACAGCACGCGCAATCTCGGTTCGACGACGCTCGCCCCCGGACAACTCCGCTCCCATCTGGTGCCGCACGGCAGTCAATTGGAACTCACTGAGAATATCTTCCAGCAACTGATCATGTCCCGGCCGTCCATGCACCAATTGGAGAACACTGCGGACATTATCTTCCACGCTGAGATTGCGGAAAACCGATGGTTCTTGAGGAAGATACACGACACCCAATTTGCTCCGCTGGTGCATAGGCATGCGCGTTACATCCTGTTGATCAATGGCAATGCGGCCATCGTCGGAACGAATCAATCCAACCAACATGGCAAAGGTGGTGGTCTTCCCAGCACCATTCGGACCAAGCAAACCCACCACTTCGCCTTGTTCAACGAACAGCGACGCGTTGTCCACAACCGTCTTGCGGCGGTATCGTTTGACTAGGTCTACTCCCTGCATTCCCACAGACGCTAACCTCGCTTTGCTTGGTCTTCGCTGCGAACAGCGGTACTGAGGATCAACTGTGCTGCCCGTTCCAATGCACCTTCAGGACCCACTTGTTCTGCCAACTCGCTGTAACGTTCCCTCATCGTTTGGCGCAGTTCCGGGTTACGCAGCAAAGCCAAAATCCAATCCGCTGTCTTGGATTCCGTAAAGTCATGTTGGATCAATTCCGGCACAACGGAAGCCTCTAACAGAATGTTAGGCATAGCCCAATGTGCTTTCCGCTCCAACATCTTGTCCATAAGATACGTAGCCGTTGGTATTTTATAGACCGCCAAGGCAGGAATGCCGAACAACGCCGCTTCCAGAACTGCCGTTCCACCATGAAGTACAGCCACATCCGCTGCTTGAACAGCTAGCGACGAGAACTCACTGAACTGGACAAACTTTGCATCTGCTCGCGTCAAGAACCGGTCGAAGCTTTCCTTGGACACCCCCTGCGGTTGTGCCACCACGAAGGCCACCTCAGGCATGGCTTCATGGACTCGTTCGGCTGCCTTAAGAAGCAGCGGCAGTGCCGCTTTCACTTCAACATCGCGGCTGCCTGGGATTAAGGTCACTACAACTTCATCAAGCGACAACCCCAGATGTTCCCTAGCTTGTTCCTTGGCAACGGGCTGCACAAGATCCACCAGCGGATGGCCCACAAATTCAGTGGGCACACCGGCTCGACGCCACACATCGGCCTCTTTTTGCGTCACAGCCGCCACCACAGAAACCAAGCCGGACAATCGATCCGGCTTAGTGGTGACGAAACCGCTGCTGAACGGAGTGTAGTAATAGACCACGGGAATATCCTTGCAGCGCGCCATGTCCATCAACCGGTAATCAAATACTGGCAGTCCAATCTGCACGACGACCATGGGACGATGATCTTCCATCATCTGGTTAGCACGCCGTACCACTCGTTTGAGCACGGCACCCCCTTTGAACGCGTCGAGTATACCTAGGTTATCCAAATCTGCCGTGTTGTATAAAATATCAACGCCTGCTTCCTGCATCTGCCAACCGCCGATGCCGAACAGGCGAACATCTGGTGCCGCTCGATGCAGAGCACGGGCCAAACCCGCGCCAAACCGGTCACTGGCGTTGTCGCCACTGACCAGCATAATACTAGGATGTAGCATCGCGGTTAGCCGCCCCTTCCTCAACCAGTAGAAATGTCAATTCACCTTGTGTTACTGTCTCGCCTTCGACAGTGCACAACGCTGCCACCTTAACAAGCTGACGGCGAGCTTTCTGAATCTCAGCTGTGATCCGCAGCTGATCGCCGGGTTTGACGACTCTGCGAAACTTCACTTTATCCGCGGCAGCCAGCAGCGGGATCCTACCTTCACTAGCCCCGCCCGCGGCAAGACCACCCACTTGAGCCATCGCCTCAATCATCATAACACCGGGCATCACCGGTGTCTGTGGGTAGTGACCTTGGAAGAACGGTTCGTTGATGGTTACATTCTTGATCGCCACGGCCTTCTCGCCTTCGGTGAGTTCCAATACACGATCCACCATTAGAAAAGGATACCGGTGCGGCAGCCGCTCCCGGATCTCGTCAATAGACAACATCAAAGCTCACACTCCCAAGTTCATAATTGCCGAATGAGCCGAGACACTCTCGGCTCATCTAATGCAAGTTCGGCATATGTCACGGGATTCCTGCTTTTCCCGTTGCCAGGGGAGTACACGGGCACAGCAAGCTCCTGCCAAACAGGGCTTAGGATCGTGCGCCCATCCTGACCCTAACTTGAATCAACAGCTAACCCTAGCAGCCCTGTTGCACAGAGAGCCATGGGTGGTTTACAGTCGAGTGCGAAATGCCCTTTTAACAGGCATTTTCCCGAGAACAACAGTGAATATTGAGCGGGAAACACGTCTATGAAACAGGCCTGCTAGGCCTGCGGCTAATCGCGAAATTCACCGCTGAACGCACCAAAGAATTGCATTTCTTCGGTCTCTAAGTTAAGAACAAACCGTTGACCCGTGAAGCGGCCATCGTCCATCTCAACGACTACGGCACCGAGGAAATGGGCCTCATCTGTCTCGCCGAAGTATTCCATAGAATCACTGGTGATGACAACATCATTCTGCAAAACGGTAACTCCCGCCACAGCCTTCATGTAATCGTCACGTGTGTGCCATTCTAGAATCACAGCTCGAATTTCCGTCTCATCCATAACCACCCGTATAATGCCGTCAGCAAAGCCTGTGACGTCCCCATAGAAGATACTCGCTTGAGTATCGTAGCGCCCTCCCGTGGCGTCATCAGGAATACCTTCAATGTACATCGTGCCTTCCCGCGCTGAAGTTATTCCTGCGGCCAGTACCAAAGCCATGATCAAAATCAAAAACCACAATCGTTTCAAAGGTCATCGTCCCCTTCCGTCCAGGTTATTTCTACATCTCCGAACATAGTGAACATACCGCTATCCGGTTGAAAACTGGCTCGTCCACTGGAAACCAGTGTCCGATCCTGCAACATCCGCACATCGCCCTCCAAAACCGTCAGACCGTCGTCTCGCTGCCACACTAGGCTGCCAGCTTCAGTACGAAAACCATCTTCTTCTTCAATCGTAGTGGCATTGGGCAGAACCAAAATACCGTCCTGCGCATTCCAGCGTCCCGAACTACTCAAAATACGGTATGGAGCTCCACCGGACCGGAGCAAGAGCAGTTCGTCCAACGTTTCAATGACCACATCGCCATTGTCCGTTACCATATTGGAACCACGCAGTTCCCACTGCGGCTCACCAGCGCGTCGTCCCACCAGAATCGCATGGTCAAAGGACATGACTGGCTGCAGATTCTCAGCGGTTTGGCGCTCTTCCGGAATGTGGGGATCTAACAGGAAATAGAGAGCCACCGAGCCAATCAGGAACACAAACACTGCCAACGGAAGCCATCGTTGTCTCAATATGCTGATCACCTGGCCTCATCAGGGACACCCAGAATATCTTGGATGTCATCTAGGCTAAACAAGCTCGTTGTGTCACCGGTACCGAATGTAATGGGCAGCGTTGGAAATGCATTCAACGTATATTCCAGCCAGACTTCAGAGCGTACATGATCATAGCGAAACGTCAGTTCGCGGCAATGCAGGTCCCATGTCAAGCCCACACCACCCCGAGAAAACCGCTCCTGCTGTGGATAATAAATCGTGTCCAAGTCCAACGTCCAGCGATGGCCTAAGGGAATCTTGAGTTTACCGTCAACGCGCTGCCAAGTTCTGTCATTCACAGAGTACCGCACTCCCAGTTGAACATCCAGGGCTTCGGTTGGACGATATTGGGCCGTGACCGCAACGTTGCCCATCTGCCGCTGATTGAGATCATAATACGCATAAACATCCCACCGCAGCGCTGACGAAGGTCGCTGGCGAAGGTGTGCTACCAACGTGTTGTACCGTTCTGTTAGAACGTTATAGCCGCCCTGCAGCGACAAAGACAGCTGCGGCGTAAAGTAGCTAACTTGGCTGGTGAGTAACTGCTGCTCCTGCCAGCGATCGAAGACAAAAGGAGTTTCGCCCCAGACGTCTCGTCTTGTGTACACCGTTGTGGCGGTCACGTTATTCATCAACGACTGGCGCCACTGCAGGCGATTGTTCAGGGAAACGTAGGTTTCTCCTATGGAGTACTGGCGGACGTCAGCTCTGCCTGTATGGGTAATGTTCGCACCGGCAAAAGGGCTCCATGTGCGCCGGACATGTTCAAGTCCCGCCGCATACCGCCAGGAAGCGATGTCCGCGGGAAACTGTGTATAGTGACCGGCACTGAGTTCCACAGTACCGATGGGCAAGCCACGATAACTGTATGTCACCTCCGGCCAACGGTTGACGCTGCTCCAGTTCGGACGAGCCTTACCCTCGACAATATCCGGGTTGAAGCGCTGCTGCAGCAGAAATGCTGCGGTATGGCCACCTTCCCGGTATTGCAGACGCCCGAGGTAGTCAATCATCTGGGGATATTCCGTACCCGACCGATGGAGGTATGTACCCTCTGTCGTGAGTGTCAGCGACGATGACAACACATACGATAGCTGTCCTTTGGCAGTGAACTGTTGGGTTTCCGAAATTCCGGCTGTCGTCTGGTAGCCAGCTTCAGCGTCCATACGCAGCGCCGAGCCGCGATAGTATAGAGTTCCTTTTGTGTCCTGCTGCAGGGAAAGACCTGCCTCCTGCAAATCCTGGCGCGAAGTGTGCACAAAACTTCCATACCAATCACCAAACTGCCAGTTGTGTTCCCAGCGCAGTCGCCAATGCTCATCACCGGGTTGCGCGTACACCGAGAGTAAACCCAAACCAGCAAATAGGTAATTGTGGCGGAACCCCAACCCGGTACTCTGCCGGGTGAAAAGATCGAGAAACAGCGCACCATAGGCGCCAGGGCCAAAATAGTAGCCGTACGTGTTTTTCAAATACCAGCCTTCTTCTGTACTGTATCCGACACGGGGCAGTCCCAGTTGGTTCTGCTGAATATCACTGCGCAGGGGAATAGCAAGGTAAGGCCAATAAAACAAAGGAATCCGCCCTTCGTAATACACCACACCACGCACAATCAAACGGTCTTCAGGATACACCTCGATTCTGCGAGCCGCCACATGGTAATGGGGCTTATCGAGATCGCAGGTTGTTACGCGGCCTTGGTCCAGGTAATAAGCGCCATCCGCTAAGGTGATGGACTCGCCCAACACAAAGACAGGCCCTTCAATGTTGTCGGCTGTAATCCGACTAAACGCCTCAGTGATGCGCCCCGTTCCTGCGCGGCGATTATACAAGAACGCTTCACTCTCTAATTCGACATTGTCTTCGGTAATCACAACGTACTCTTGGAACAACAATGTATCCTTCTTCATGTCCCACTGCAGCGTATTGGCGGAGATTTCGATATCCTCCAACCAAATCGTGACCCGCCCTTCCACAATCAGCACCTGCTGCTCGGGATCATAACTGCCCAGTCCATCCGCTTCCATTCGCACCGGTTCAGCCAAGACGGCAGCCGAGCCGCACAAAAAACAAACAAGCACCAAAAGAACCGTCCGCAATGGTCGCTGCCTCCTTCACCAAACCGCCGTAAGCTATCCGGAGTCTGCTCTCGTGTTCCGACATGGGTCTATGACCTGAGTCCATCCGCAACTGTTATCAATACCGCTCCCACTGTGCCAAATGCGGCATTCGTCATCCAAGCCGCCAGCAGCGGGTCCAAAACCGCATTGACGCCCAAGGAGCGACTGACAGAGGACGCCACATAGTACATAAATGTGGCAACAATGCTCACCGCAATTCCATAAGCACGCCCACCACCACTGCGCAGGGCCAACGGGGCGCCAAACAAAGCAAACATAAAGGATGCCATGGGCATCGCAAGCTTCATGTGATAATCAACTACGAACGAGCGCACCTGTAGGCCGCCTCTTTGAAACCGCTCAATATGCGATGCCAACTCGTTACGACTCATCTCGTCTGTCGTCCGTTGGGTACCAAAATACACATCGGCCTGCTGGTCGGTGTGCAGAACCATCGTTTCGAATTTCGTTTCTTGGAGAGTGAACCCGCGTTCATCGGTTTCGCGATGTACCCCGTCCTCCAGCGTCCACGCATCACCAAGATAGGAGCCGCTGCGAGCATGAATGAATGTCGGAAACCCTTGGTTCTCGGGAAGTTCATAGATCATCACGTCATGCAGTTCCCCTGTGGGATCCATCCGACGAATGTAGAAGTAGCGTTCGCTGCCGGCGCGGAAAAATACATTTTCCTCCACAACGGCTCGGCCCTCTTCGAAGATAATACGCCGCAGCATCGACTCAAATTCTTGGTTCGCCCAAGGTACAACGCGATCATTGACCAGGAATGTCAAGCCACTGACCGCTAAGCCGGCCAGCAGGATAACCACCACCAAGCGCCGAAAAGGAGCGCCGCAGCTGCGCATGACTGTCAACTCACTGTCCTGCGTCAAACGACCCAAGGAGAGAAGGGTACTAAAAAGGACGGCAATGGGCAGCGTCATGACCATAAGCGCTGGCAGACGGTACATCAGCATCCGGACCACCGTCCATGCAGCAACGTTTTTCACAAAGATGAGATCCGTAAGTTCAAACAATAGACCGCTCAGTAGAATAACGGAAAAACCTGCAACACTAAAAAAGAACGGTCCAAAGAATTCGCGCAGAATATACCAATCAAGAATGGAACCCAAGGGAAGGCTGCCCCGAGATATGGTTGGTCGCTCTAGTTCCATGGGAAGCCCCCCTTTTTCACAGGCACGGGCTGCTTAACTTGCACAGCCCCCGAGTATGCGCAGTGCTTCTGACGCCCCTCTTGCAGCAAGAATGGCCCAAAGAACTCGAATCTCCACGGGCACCAAGACGCCATTCCGAGTCAAAACTGTGTTCGATATTGCAGACCAAAACCCAACGATCGCAAATCAGCCATGGTCAAGTGTGCCGCCAAGGCATCCGTCAAGCGAAACTTCAAACCGCCATTGAATCCAGCGCCATCATACTCCACAACGGCTGTGGTTACAGGCATCGTGAAGCCATCGCTGCGCCGCACGACTACAGGATTGAGAACAGCGCTCACTCCTACCATTCCCTTCTGGTAACGGCCCGTTCCAAACGCGGCATGGATTCGCAATCCTGGCATCCCCAATTCCTTACTCAACACACCATAGGCAGACAACTGTTCGTCGAAGAATTCTAAGCCTAACGCTGCATTGGGAACAACATCGCTTTCTTGGAGCAGCCGTACCTTACCCAGAACACCAACGGAACCAACGGCTGTCCACTGCGACATCACGGCTAACTCCACCGAATCTGCGGGCGCAAATGCGAGGCCCAAAAAACCCTGGTCACCAAACCACTGTGCCGAAGCCTGCAG
>SLOZ01000239.1 GCA_007132255.1 Limnochordia bacterium
CGCCGCTGGCGACGGTCTGAGGCATGAGCAAGTTGGGTTCAATCCAACTACCGTCATTGTCTTTCACATGGAGCAGCGACTCCAACAGGGCCTCGGCACCACTGCCGCTCTCCGACCACTGGGCGCCGGATACCTGTAGGTACCAAGACGTATTGGAGCGAACTTGGACCTCCGTGTTACCTTGGACCATCTGTCCAGGGGCTACGGCGGCCAAATTGACGGTGTCCGGAAGCTGCAGGGCAAACCCTGGCATGACCTCCACTTGCAGCAGCAGCTGATCACTGGCGGTGGCATTAGCAGCTAGCAGCAGAAAAAAAACACAAAAAAATAGGGTAGAACGAATATGCATCCAACATTCTCCTCGCATGCATCATCGCCTTCCCTCGGCTTAGATCAGTGTATCACAAGCTTATTTTTCTGTCAATTAAATTCATCAATTTACTTATCTTCTAACATGCGTTTCATTCAGCACTGGCAATTTCTTCTGGTTCCCGCAGCCAGCGGATACAGACCAACAAACCCAGCAAAGCCAAACCCATCAAGATCAACCAAAGGACGTCATAAGAATAAGCCGCCACAACGCCTAATGCTATCCCGCCCACGGATACTCCAAGGTCAAAGGCATTATTGAAGAACCCTATGGCCTGCGCCCGTTGGCGCAGGGATACACTATCCACGGTAAACACCAGCAGCAGTGTCTGCAGAGCCGCAAAACCCAAACCGGTAATGACTGCCGAGATCAGCAATCCCAACAGCGAACGCAACAACAGCAGGACCGCGATTCCCAGTGCAACCAGGACAAAAGCCGGAAACACCAGTGCGCGTTTGCTGTACAGATCGCCAAGTCGTCCGGAGATTGCGCTGCCGGACATGAACGCCAATGCAAAGGCTGTGAAATAGACACCGACATTGAGAATACCGAGGCTGCGGCCATACAGCGGTAAGAAGGTAATGATGGCACCAAAGACCATCGTCACAGATATGATCCCTGCGGCAGCAACCAAAACGTTAACGTTGCGTAGAAGCCCCGTGACTGTACCAGAACTGGCAACCAACCCGGACTCCTCGTCACGATTGGGCTCAGAGATAATGGCAATGGCAGGCACCATTAACAGCCCGAGCAGCGAAGCCGCTGCGAAAAGCCAAGCCGTCCCGACGTTGTCGAGCAGATAAAAACCAAGGGGAGGGAACATGACCGCCGGAAGACCTGTGATGACAACATACAGGCCCATGAGAGAACCTCGCTGCTTTTCCGGAGCAAGGTCAGCCATCAGGGTTTGGCTCGCTACAACAAATGCAGCCAAACTCACGGCGTGAAGGATCCGCGCTCCTCCCAAGAAAACGAGATCATCACTCATCATGTAAAGGATGGGTCCAATAAGCGTAGCTGCCGCCGAGACAAAGAGGACAGCACGCCGTCCCCATGAGTCTGTTAAGCGCGCCAAAAACGGCCGCTGCAGAACAGCAGCGAAGGCAAACATGCCACCGAAAAGTCCCACGATCTGCTGGGAAAACCCCAAGCCAGATATGTAAACGGGAAAGGTGGACAGCAATAAATTGAAGGAACTAAAGAACAAGAATGTCACAGCCAACAAGGCCGTGATATCTTTAGACAGCGCCATGCGCCCTTTCATGAAAACACCTCCCGTGCAGCGTGCATTAGCTAAACAAAAAGGGCCGCGCGGCCCTTTTTACTTATTCGTGATCTACGAAAGCCCGGCCTCAGATCGCAAAACAGCCGCCTTGTCGGTTTTCTCCCACGGGAGGTCCACATCCGTACGACCAAAATGGCCGTAAGCGGCAATCTGGCGGTAGATCGGGCGCTGGAGCTCTAAGTTCTTGATAATGGCGCCAGGACGCAGATCAAAGTGCTTCTTGATCAGCTGCTCAATCATGGCTTCCGGCACATGATTCGTACCAAACGTGTCCACCGTCAAAGAAACAGGCTTAGCAACACCGATGGCATAGGCCACTTGGACTTCAATCTTATCGGCGAGTCCGGCTGCCACAACATTCTTTGCCACATAACGAGCTGCATAACTGGCCGAACGATCCACCTTTGTCGGATCCTTACCCGAAAACGCGCCGCCTCCGTGACGCCCCATACCCCCATATGTGTCCACGATGATCTTACGACCTGTTAGACCAGCATCGCCTTGGGGACCGCCCACCACAAACCGTCCTGTGGGATTAATGAAATACTGTGTCTCATTCGTCAAGAACTGCTGCGGAATCACCGGTTCGATAACATGCCTGCGAATATCTGCCGTAATCTGCTCATGAGTCACTTCCGGATGATGTTGAGTAGAGATCACCACAGCCTCTACACCCACGGGCTTGCCATCGACGTATCTCACAGTCACTTGGCTTTTTCCGTCGGGACGCAGAAAATCCAATGTCCCGTCCTTGCGCACTTCTGCCAACCGTCGGGTCAACTTATGGGCCAGGGAAATCGGCAGCGGCATGTACTCTGGCGTTTCGTTGCTAGCATAACCAAACATTAACCCTTGATCGCCGGCTCCTGTTTGGGAAATATCATCGACCTCACCATGCCGTTCTTCCCAGGCATGATCCACGCCCTGGGCAATATCCGGAGACTGTTCTTCCAAAGATGTCAAGACCGAACAGGTATCACAGTCAAAACCGTACTTCGCGCGATCATAACCAATCTCGCGCACTGTTTCACGGACAATTTTCGGGATATCCACATAACAGTGGGTGGTCACCTCCCCCATGACCAATACCAATCCGGTGGTTACAGCCGTCTCACAAGCCACACGAGCCGTCGGATCGCAGGCCAAGATGGCATCCAAGATGGCATCGGAGATCTGGTCGCAAATCTTGTCAGGATGACCCTCTGTTACCGATTCTGAAGTAAACAAAAACGTGTCTTTTGCCATTTCATTCACCAAACGCCGCGAGATGCCCCTGCCTTCAGGTATGGGGAGGAAAGCGGCGGCGGGCGTTAGCCCGCTATTCCTTTCTTATCGTATTGCCAACCCGAGTTTCTTTGTACTGGCCGCA
>SLOZ01000363.1 GCA_007132255.1 Limnochordia bacterium
ATCGCACTTCTTGGCTGGTTATCGCGCTGGTTGGATGGTGCTGAGCGGAGACAAAGCCGCTGCCAAAGATTATATCGAAGGTCTGAACATGTTGGCCTCCATGCGCCTCTGCAGCAATGTTCCAGCGCAGGTTAGCATCATGGCGGCCCTGAGCCAGCGCTGCTCGGATACATTCTGCTTTCCGCTGGAACAACTGACCAAACAGCGAAATGCCGTCTATGAGACGCTCAACAGCATTCCGGGTGTCAGCTGCACCAAGCCGAAGGGAGCGTTTTACGCCTTTCCCAAGATCGATATCAAGCGCTTCGGGATCACCGATGACCGGCAGTTCGCTCTGGATCTACTGCGGGAAAAGCAGCTGCTCATTGTTCAGGGAACTGGTTTTAACTGGCCGGATATTGACCATTTTCGCATAGTATTCTTGCTAAACCAGCCGATGCTGGATCAAGCACTGGAAGATATTGGAGATTTTTTCGGCGACCGTGACACCAGGGCTGACGGAAAAACGATGCCACTGCTGACGGCGATGCGCTGAAAGCCCACCGTGAGAGAATTGTGTTCCATAGAGAAAGCAGCAGGGCGTACCGTTAACGGTTACGCCCTGCTGCTTTTGTATATGGTAGGACCGTCAGGAGTGAATCAGTACTGAAGTTCCTGAACAGCACCCTCCACTGTGAACTTGGCCGCCAGAGGCGACTTCCCCATCAGTGCCGTGCTGCGGCTATCCGGTTGGCTGCCCCCCACGAATACCGTATAAGCGCCGGGTTCCAACAGACAACGGCCATCTTCCGCAATTAAGGCCATCTGGCGAGCCGTCACCGTGAACGATACGGTCTGGGATTCCCCCGGCTTTACGGTGATGCGCTTGAAGCCAACCAATTGCCAGCGAGGCACTGTAACGGATGCTTCTTCATCCCGCAGATAGACCTGAATCACCTCATCACCGGCAAGATCGCCGACATTGGTTACTTCCACCTGTAGTTCCAGATCATCGCCAGCTGTGAGCGAACTGTCGTTCAAGGTAAGGCTATTGTAAGAAAACTGCGTGTAGCTTAGACCAAACCCAAACGGGTACAGCGGTTCTTCAGTCATGTATTTGTAGGTACGTCCGGCCATACTGTAGTCTTCAAAGTCCGGAACCTGATCCAGCGACTTCACAAACGTGATGGGCAGACGGCCCGCCGGATTGTGGTCGCCGAAAAGAACATCAGCCAATGCGCTGCCGCCCTCTTCGCCTGGATACCAAGCTTCCACGATAGCAGGCAGGTTTTCCTGAGCCCAATTTATGCTGACGGGACTGCCGTTGAACAGAACCAGCACCACCGGCTTACCCGTGGCATAAATGGCCTTAAGAAGTTCTTCTTGCATGCCCGGAAGGTCCAGGTCCAGCTTGTCTCCGCTCCCGTCAGAGTTAGCTGTAGCCCCTTCTTCGCCTTCTAAATCAGGGGAAATTCCCATACACATGATGACCACATCGGAGCGCTCGGCATACGCCAGGGCCTCGGCAAAGCGTTCTGTGGGGCTGTTCCCCCAGAATCCCTCACCGGTATTGGTGAGATCACAGCCCTCCGCATAGTGCACTTTCGTTTTCGGGCCCACAGCTTCCCGGATACCTTCCAGAGCCGTGACCCATTTGGTCGCCGTTCCGTAGTAGTTGCCCATCAAAACCTTCTCTGATGCGGCATTAGGACCGATAACAGCAATGGACTTGAGCTCTTTTGACAGTGGCAGCAGACCTTCGTTCTTCAGCAAAACCATAGATTCTCGAGCCATTTGGCGCGATGCATCTCGATGTTCATCGCAGGCCACGTTCTCAAAGGGGATGGCTGCATATGGAACATCTTCCTCAGGATCAAACATGCCCAAGCGGAACTTGGTCTGCAGCAGCCGTCCCAGCGATTGGTCGATGGTTGCTTCGGAAATCAGCCCCTGGTTCACAGCTTCCACTAACTGGAAGAAGACTTTACCGCAGTTTAAGTCACAGCCGTTGTTTACAGCCAAAGCCGCTGCGGCTTCTGCCGTTTCCTCCAACTGATGATACTTGTATATATCGACAATGGCGCCGCAGTCTGAGACTACGTGACCATCAAAACCCCATTCATCCCGCAGGATCCTCTGCAGCAGAGTGGGACTGGCACAGCACGCTTCGCCATTGGTCCGGTTGTAGGCGCCCATCACAGCCTCAACCTTGGATTCCTTGACCAAGTCTTTGAACGCTGGCAGATAGGTTTCCCGGAGATCCTTCTCGGTGACCACCGCATCGAAATGATGGCGAAGGGATTCCGGCCCACTGTGGACAGCATAGTGTTTAGCGCATGCCGCTACCTTCATATATTTCGGATGATCCCCCTGCAGCCCTTTAACGAACGCCACGCCCAAGCGGCCCGTCAAAAACGGATCCTCACCATAACTTTCCTGGCCACGACCCCAGCGGGGGTCGCGGAAGATATTAATGGTAGGCGACCAGAAGGTCAGACCTTTATAGATGCCGCGATCTCCATGCCGGGCAAACTCATGGTGCTTAGCCCGGCTTTCATCGGAGATGATGTCCGCCACGTTCTGCAGCAAGACGTCATTAAACGCAGCTGCCATCCCAATGGCCTGCGGAAACACAGTGGCAATACCGGCTCGACCCACACCGTGGAGACACTCGTTCCACCAATTGTACTCATCGATGTCTAGGCGCGGGATGGCTGACGAACTGTAGATCATCTGCGATACTTTCTCTTCCAAGGTCATACGATCCAAGAGGTCCTTGGTACGCTCCTCAATGGGTTTGTCTGGCTGACGGAACAACGGTACTTTTGTAGACTCACTCATGGAATTATTCCTCCTCAATAGTGTCTATACGCCCATGACGTTCTCCGTTCAGAACATTCGTGCGCTCCAGTTTTCGGCCCATACCCCAGCAGCGCCAATGCGTTCATTTCCGAGATTTTCCGAAACCACGCCCCGGGTATGGCCAGTCGGATCCCATGCCTGGCAGCCTAAACGATAGCACTGTGTTTATCAT
>SLOZ01000013.1 GCA_007132255.1 Limnochordia bacterium
CGGGTCAGCTTACCGGTACGATTTCGTTTTCCTACGCTCCACCAAACTCAGCAGAGGGTGAACCGTGGTTTGACTATCCTAGCGGAACAACCGAAAGTGGAAGTTGGAATGATTTGGTGGCCGGTGCGGTCTTCCAGGACATCGTAGTGGTAACGATATTTGCAGACAAATAGCTGTTACAAAAACGACCCCGCACTGCGGGGTCGTTTTGCGTCCAACATTCATGTGGCAAGCAAATCCTGTACACCCTTCCCAACCACCCTAAACTCTGGTACTCTTGATATAGATAACCTGTTTAACGATTAGACTGGGGTGTATCTTCTTGAACTTTCTACCTATGTTTCGCAGCGAACTGAACGATAGCGGCTGGGACAGTCTGGATTTCATCATCATCTCCGGCGACGCTTACGTGGATCACCCATCCTTCGGTGCCGCCATTATTGGGCGCGTCCTGGAAAGTGAAGGGTTCCGGGTTGGGATCATTGCCCAGCCTAACTGGCGCCACATAGAAGACTTCCGCCGTTTGGGTCGACCGAACCTGGCTTTTTTGGTCACCGCAGGTAACATTGACTCGATGGTCAACCATTACACCGTCGCCAAGAAGAAGCGTCGCGGTGATCTCTATTCCCCAGGCGGGAAAGATGGCATGCGGCCGGATCGCGCCAGCATTGTCTATGCCAACAAAGCCCGGGAAGCGTTCAAAGACGTACCCATTATCCTTGGGGGCATCGAAGCCAGCCTACGGCGATTGGCCCATTACGATTATTGGGACGATAAAGTTCGCCGCTCCATCCTGTTGGATGCTAAAGCAGATCTCGTGATTTACGGCATGGCCGAACAGAGCATTCGTCAAGTTGCCAAAGCCTTAGAACAAGGACGGCCCATTGAACGCATCCAAGAAATTCGCGGCACTGTGTTTCGCACCCAAGAGCAAACACCGGAACCAGAGGAAACCGTACTGCCAAGTTACGAAGCTATCTGCGCCGACAAACGCGCCTTTGCTCGCAGCTTCCAGCTGCAGCAGGAAAACACCGATGCCATCTACGGCACCCGCCTCTGGGAAGACTATGGGGATTTTTTCGTCGTCCAGAACCCACCGGCCCATCCCTTGAGCCAAGAGCAGTTGGATGCTGTTTACGCCCTGCCCTATACCCGGCAGTACCACCCTAGCTACACAGCCCAAGGGGGTATTCCTGCACTGGACGAAGTGAAATTCAGCCTGATTAGCAATCGCGGCTGTTTCGGCGGCTGCAGTTTCTGTGCCCTGACATTTCACCAAGGGCGTGTGCTGCAGGCCCGCAGCCATGAATCCTTAGTGGCCGAAGCCGAAACTATGATCGAGTTTCCCGATTTCAAAGGTAACATTCATGACGTCGGTGGTCCCACGGCTAACTTCCGCCGGCCGGCGTGCCGCAAGCAACTAAAGCACGGTGTCTGCCGCCGTAAGGCCTGCCTAGGGACCGAGCCCTGCAGCCAGCTGGAAGTGGATCACAAAGACTACGTCAAACTGCTGCGCCGACTGCGGGGCCTCAAGGGTGTCAAGAACGTCTTTGTTCGCTCCGGAATCCGCTACGACTACGTCATGTACGACAAAAACCAACAGTTTTTGCCGGAGTTAGTGCAGCACCACGTCAGCGGACAGCTGAAAGTAGCGCCAGAACACATCTCAGATAACGTCCTTCACTACATGGGTAAACCCGGGCGTGACGTTTACGACCGCTTTGTCCGGGCTTACAAAAAATGTAACCAGCGGTTAGGTAAAAAGCAGTTTCTGATCCCCTATTTCATGTCCAGTCATCCTGGTTCAACGTTGAACGATGCTGTAGAGCTAGCAGAATACATCCGAGACACGGGCCAGATGCCGGAACAGGTCCAGGATTTTTATCCAACTCCCGGAACATCCGCCACCTGTATGTATTACACGGAGTTGGATCCCCGAACGATGGAGCCCGTCTACGTGCCGAAGGATATGCACGAAAAGGCCATGCAGCGTGCTCTTATCCATTACAACCGTCCAACCAACCGCAAGCTGGTCTTGGAAGCACTGGAAACGGTAGGTCGCCAGGATCTGATTGGCAGTGGACCGAAAGCCTTGGTCCGCCACAATGGTCCAGCTCACCGCAAGCGCACAGGGCCGGGAGCGCAACCAGGGAAAAAACGGGATCGACGCTCCAACAAAACCCGAGGCCGCCGCCGCTGACGCGGCACGCAGTTTAGCGCCCTGCGGTGACACGTTTCGGGTCAGCTCCGCTGTCTTGGATCCTGCGACGGTTTCTGTCTGCGAACTTGTAAGGGCCCTGCCAGCCCAACGGGATCCATGGTTCAGCGGGGAAAAATCAATGGCTTGCAGGAAGTTCCAGCTGGTACTGCGAATGTCTATGCATAACGTAAAAGGGGGCATGACCATGGGTCTGATTAGTGCACTTAGTTTTGTCGTGGTAGTGGTAGTAAATGCGTTAGCGAACATCCTTCCCATTGCCGATATCACCACCGGAGAAGTCTCTGATAGCTACTTCAACCTTTTTGCACCGGCGGGCGTCACCTTTTCCATTTGGGGCCTGATCTATCTGCTCTTGGCTGGGTTTTCCATCTACTCTGTGTTCCCGCGGCTTTTGGGTGAGGAGCGCAACGCCGAACTGGTTCGCAGAACCGCTCCCTGGTTTATTGCCAGCAATATCTTGAACTCAATCTGGATCTTTGCTTGGCATTACCAACAGATTGGCCTGTCCCTACTCCTGATTGTCCTGGTGTTCTTGACCGTGGGTGTGCTCTACCATGTGGTGCGGGCGTATCCCACCAGCAGCTTAACAGAGCGCGTCTTTATCAAGATTCCTTTTCAGATCTATTTCGGTTGCTTAACCGTCGCGGTCATTGCCAATGTTACGACATATCTGGTCGATCTCGGGTGGAACGGCTTCGGCTTACCGGATGCGTTCTGGACCGTTTTGGTGATCGTCGTGGCCGTCGGTATCGGCTACCTCGTTTTGGCGAAG
>SLOZ01000171.1 GCA_007132255.1 Limnochordia bacterium
AAGCGATGAACGATACGTGTGGTTTGACATAGCCGGTAATCGGTGTATTGGCATTTTGTTCAAGTTTGTGGAGGGCAGCGACCCAGATATTCGTCGAGATATCGTGGAACTAGGAGAGCAAACGGCCCAGCTCCATCAAGTGATGGAAAAATACCAAAAACCCCTTATCACTCGGGGGAAGGAGTTCTACATAGATCGCTATATCAAGATCCTTGAGGTTCTTGGTTATGCACCCAGAAAAATTCGCTTTCTAGAACAATATGGAGAATTTTTGTGGCAACGTATGCAGGATCTACCCCAGGAGTTCTGTCACGGTGATCTTCATACGGGCAACATGGTAAAAACGAATCCAGGGAACTATGTTCTATTTGACTTCGATGTTGCTGGCCGAGCTTCTGCCATTATCGATGTCACTACGCTCTGTGATGCCACGAACTTCAACCGCCTGCATTCCAGTGCCTTTGACAAAACGCTCCGTAGGTTTGAGCGTTTTTATCGCGGTTACACCAGACACCGCACTCTCCGTGGTCCAGAAGTGCAGGCCATTTTCGCGTTCATTGCCATTCGCCACTATGAGTTAATTGCCACCATAGGCGAATGTCAAACCATAGAGTCATTGGGCAGTGCGTTTCTAGACCAGCAGACCGATTGGCTGCGAGCATGGCAGCGGCTGTGTAACAACCGGGAATAAGGGGCGAGATTGGTCGATTAGTTCCCTCTTGAACTACATTGTGGACGCGGCTTAGTCGAGACCCGGTCGCTCCAGCCAACCGACGAACACGCGCCGGAGAATCGGCCACCGGTGATAGCAACTGTTACCCCACGAAACTATCGGCCACGCCTCAATATCGGAAGAGTTATCTAAGGGACACTTTCAAGGATGTCGACCCAGTTGACGCGCAGCGAAACAGACTGACCACCGGTCAGTCTGTTTCGCTTTTCGTTCGATTGCACAGCACCCGCCTATGGAAATAATTCCCTGGAACCTGGTGTGTGGAATTTTTTTCCATAGTATGTGGGATTTTTTCCACCGACTCCATCCGCCCACCTAAACACCACGACGACCGCAGACCCGCTCTGCCACTGGCGATAATTCATCCGAAGCAGCGCGTCTTCATCCTCGCCCTCAGCGCAGAACCTCGGCCACCACATCCCACCAACCATACTGTTCGATGTAGTACAAATCAAAGAGCATAATACCCATGTCCCGACTGCGCACCATCTCCACTGCACGGCGAAACTGCCCAACGTCATGTTGATAGTCCAGCAGAAACAGCGAGCCATACCCAGGCGTTACATCGCCGATGGCCAACTCAACCCAATCCAAACCACCCTCAACGCTGCGCCAATCCTCCAACCCGGTGGTAACCGCTTCCTCCACGGTCACATGGTAATAGTATGCCCCCGCCATCAAAAAGTCCAAATGGTCCGCATACCCAGTCTCGTAATAGTTGGACGTAACCCAATCCAACTCTGGCTGAAAGCCACGCCTTCCCCAATTCACACCCTCCGCATAATAGTGGGGATACCAAGAGCCCACGTAGACCCCGAAGGCCAACGCCGGATTGCTGTGCTTCACAAACCGCTCTACCCTAGCAAAAAACTGCTGGATATTCCTGGCTCGCCAATGAAACCACTCCGCAGCCAAAGGGCCATAGTCCAGCTTCTTACCCGCTGGAGTAAGCCGTTCCACCAGCACATCCTGTGGCCAACGCTCCACAGATCGCCCCAAATAAGCCTCGAACTGCTGGCGACTGAGGGGAGAAAAATCAGCCAAGACATTGGCATAGCGAGCCCGATCCAACACAATTCCATCAATGTCATACTGCAGCAATTCGCGAATGATCCCCATCACATAGTTCTGGACTTCCGGAATAATAGGATTCACAAACGCCGTAAAGGCCGAATTCTGCGTCGCAGGGACCAACACATTCTCGGTGCGGAAATCTGTGTGCAGGGTGTCACCCAACTGCAGCTGCAGCAACGCCTCCCGAGCCTCACCAGTCCCCGATAAAACATAACCATCGACGGGTACCGTCGGTACAGGAATATTCTGGTCGATCACCCGATCTTGGACCTGCACAACACGGCCGTTTTCCACCACAACATCCACGCCCCAAGCTGACGTAGGCGTCACCGTGGGCCCGCCATGATCCCGCGAATACAGGTACACGCGGTCCTCCCGCCGCGGCTCATTCCAACCAAAGACCGTAAATGTATGCCCTTTGTCACTGTGGACATACATCCGGCCCTGCTGGAACATGGTTGGCCAATGGGCCATGGACTCGCGGGTAAACAGCGGACCATCCTTGAGCGGTACGTTGCCTTCAGAAAACGTGTTGATGGACGCATATATCTTGAGGCCATGCCGCCGCGACGCCTCCACAAACGCCTGGAGGAGATCAAAGCCTTCTGGCAAGCCTTGATGATTGCGAATCCTTGTTCCGCTAATGTGCGGCGCCAACTGGCTTTCATAGGCTACAAACCCCGTATACGCCTTAACATCCAGTACAATCCCATCAACATGAACCGCTGCCATTCTTGCCACAACAGCATCCACCGCTTCGTGGTCCGCAAGATTGCGGGCATTGGCGGGCAGATCCACCCACAGTATGTTTCCCGGAACGGACACCACTCCCGCAGCGGCCACAGCCGGTGCCCCAAAACCAAGCAACAACAATCCACCAACAACACAAGTCCAAACCAAGCCAACCCATCTTGCTTTCAGTGTTCTCAGTCCTTCCTTTAAAACCATCCAACTGCTATGTTATTGCGCCAGCACTCCCTGTTCACCAAAAAGCGGCGAAACCTCTAGGCGATCAGCACCACGGCACTGCAGATCCGGATTACGCAAAAAGTATGTGCAACCAACTCCTGGAAATCTCGACAAACTTCTTGATCCGATTTTCAAGTCCAAACCCCCGAATTCATCAAAGACTTCGCACCTAGAAGCGATCTTATGTCTCAGAAACGTGCCACCGTTTGGTAC
>SLOZ01000141.1 GCA_007132255.1 Limnochordia bacterium
ACATGCAGCTGCTGCGCGATTTCTCTGTGTTTGTACCCGTACATATCATGAAGAACGAGGGCCTCTGCATAACTGGTCGATAGCTCTGGCAGTACTGTTTTAAGCCATGCGGCAACTTCACGATTTCGGTTTTCCTCTTGCTCTTGAGGAGCAGGCTCCTGCGCTGCCTGGCTTGCATCCAACGGTAAGTCCGTCCGCTTGCGATAATAGTCGATCACTCGATTGCGGGCAACGCGAAACAGCCAGGAATCCAGTTTCGACGTGTCACTCAGCTTGTCTGTGTTGGCCAAGAGTTGTGCAAAAACATCCTGGAGAATGTCTTCTGCATCCCCACGATCCGAGACTTTGCTCTGGATGAACCGCAAAAGTCGTACGTTGAGATCCTTCCAAATCTTTTCCACGTCCACGGCAGTGCCCTCCCTTCAAAAAGGTTGTTGACCTGTCTTCTGACTAAACTTTAGAACTGATTCCAGACCTGATTCCAGACCTGCCTTCGGAGCTATCGCTTCTTTGAATTTTTGGCGGCGCTGATAGAGTTCGAGCAGCCTCAAAGAAACCAAGTTACTATCTGACAGATTCGTCACCAAACACCGCTTGCCCTGCCTAGATGTCCGCTTCAGAATGGTAGGTCATTGGCAAATCGGTTACGTCGTGGTCACGGAAATCCTCGGTGACGAAACTTCGCAATCCTTGCCTTGTCCTCGGAAGACTTCTCTGGGAGTGGACTCCTAGGTTTTGGTACTCGGGGTAACTGGAGTGAGCTACCGGTGCGCTGTGTCGCACCCCGGAGAACCGATTAGAACACCCGCGAGCCTAGGCTTGCCCCCCCAGCGTCGCTCTCGCTCAGCTGCTCACGATTCTGTTCAGGTGCTCACGGTTCTGTTCAGGCGCTCACGGTTGGAACCAGAGATTTCAGGCGAATCTTGGCAAAGCTGAAGGCTGCTCACTCGTTGGCCATAACAGCTGACCCATCACCGGATCATTAGATGTAATTATTGTACTACACTGAGAAGGATTCGCTGGGGCCTCGCCGTTTTGGTGGCTACCAAAGAAAATGAGATCGGCCGCACACTCGTTTCTTCTATAACAATAATCATTCCCTGGTGAAGGGTTTTCGTAGATGGTGTTCGTAGTTCTACTATAGGAATCACTTTGAGCGACACACAGCCGACACGAGCAACGCCATCAAAGAACTCAAGTCCCTTGAAACGCTGAAACATGCACAAATCCCCAAAAACGGGCAGCCGCAAACTGCTCCAAGGAGGCTGCATTGTCATGCTGCGACTACCATTGGCAAAAGATCAAGTCAACGATTGCATCAACCGACGCCACGGTGGAAGTGTTCCTTTAGTCTTTCACAAGTGGTGGGGCGAAGGTCTAGAAGAGCGCTACGGCTCACAGGCTCTAGACGACATTTCCAGCGATATCCCCGATGACATTATCCTGGCGTCTTACACGGCCCCAGGTCTATCCACATCCACCACCGCTGACCCGAATTACCGTTGGAGTTACTCCCAGTCAAGCCAGTCCCACAGCAAAGCCAAAGACGCAGCCGTACTGCTGCCCAACTGGGATGATCTGCAGCCCTATCTGGCGGAGTTTCCCGACCCGGACCTGCAATCCGGTCTCTTCGATGAAGCGGCGCAGGTGCGAGCGGCCCACCCGGACCGCTATGTCTTAGGTCACTGGTGGTACTGCTTCTACGAACGCCTTTGGTCCATCCGGGGCATGGAAAACGTATTGATGGACCTCGTGCTCCATCCCGATGAGTTAAAACAACTGTGTGATTCTATTCTGGAACACCATCTTAAGGTCGTGCGAGGATTTGCAGCGGCAGGCGTTGATGGCATCTTCGTGTCGGATGATCTCGGTGCCCAAAACACGTTGATGATGAGTCCTTCCATGTTTCGCGAATTCCTGAAACCGCTCTACCGAACCTTGATTCAAGAAGCACACAATCACGGCATGCACTTTTGGCTCCACAGCTGTGGTAACATCAGCAGTATTCTAGAAGACTTTGTAGAAATTGGCTTGGATGTCATTCACCCGATCCAGATCGGTACCATGGACCTGCCAGCCACAGCCGCGCAGTTTGGCGGCCGCATCAGCTTTCTTGTCGGCTTCGACGTCCAGCATCTGCTTCCTGAAGGAACTGCCGAAGAAGTGCGGGCTGGTGTTCACCAAATCCACGACATCTTTGCGAGGCCAGAGGGCGGGCTGCTCCTAGCAGCTGGCAATGGCATCCTTCCCGGCACACCGTTGGCCAACATCCGAGCTTTTCTGGAAACAGCCGCGATTCTGGAAAGGTAGCGCTTTTGGAGGCCGACATCCTGATGATGCTGGCCACATCCAGGAACCAGGCGCTGCCTAGCAGTTGGTTGGAATCGGACCCTTTTGCGAACTTCGAGTAACCTGCTAACTTGGAGTAACCTGCTAACTTGGAGTAACCTGGTAGACACAAATCGAACAAATCGGGAGGTCGCTGCACTATGCTCCGCTTGCTTGCACTCTGCTTGCTGCTGTCCCTGGTGTTCATGACTGATGACGCTGCAGCCGGCTCACTCAAGAACTTTGTTTTGCGTGATCGCGACGCCTTTTCTTGGCAGTTAGAACGAGTCGCTGCCGCTGCCGACGGCATCCACATCGCCTATCTGCAAGTGTACTCCGGCAGCTGGCAGAGAACAGAATGGAACCATCGGCTGCGAGTCATCATCCCGCCAGACTCTCGCTGGACAGGGGTCCTCTTGTATGTCACGGGCAGCGGCAGTGGTGACAGCGATCTGCAGCTGATGGGCCAAATTGCGGCCAAAAGCAATTGCATCGTGGCAATTCTGCACGACGTACCTAACCAGCCGCTCTTTGGCGGCCTGCGGGAAGACGCGCTCATTGCTCACAGCTTTATGCGGTTCTTTGAAACCCGAGATTCCCATTGGCCGGCTCTGTCTCCCATGACCCGTTCGGTCGTCGCAGCCATGGACACGCTGG
>SLOZ01000428.1 GCA_007132255.1 Limnochordia bacterium
ACCGACCTGTGCCGTCTTAGGGTGATGGGTCGGTTTTTTGTTACATCCATTGCGATGCGAAGACCATTATTCGATTATTTTCGATTATATACGAGCACTTTAGGGCGCTTTGTTTAATGCTGAGGAGAGGGGCTAAACGCGTTGTTGCGAAAGGGTCTGTCCATTAACAGGGAGGTTTTCGCCCTTGGGCTGCTGTCCTGTATCACCATAGCACTGGTTTTTTCTGTGTACTTTTCGGTTCTGACGTACAATGCCAGTATGGACCGCGCTAGTCTCGCTATTGCGGGCACCAATACACAGATCCAAACGGTTTTCGAGGGCATTTTCGGAGAGATTAGTAACATCGTGGAGGTATTCGCTGCGAATTCAGACATACATAATGCGGTCCATGGAGATCCTGCTGTGATTGACCGAGTGCTCGCACAGTATGACTCCTTGGCAGGTGCAAACAAAAACATTCGCTATATCTACTCTGGGTACGCAGATGGTTCGCTGTTGATCAACGATTATGTTCAGCCGGAAGGCTTTGATTCTGCACTGCGACCATGGTACACGGCGGCTGTTAACAGCTATCCCGAAGCATCCATCGGGATGCCGTACCGGGAAATCATCGACGGTGAATGGCTCTTATCGCAGTCAAAGGCTTTTCGGCACCCAGACGGCCGGGTTGCCGGCGTCTTCGTAGTGGACTGCTCTCTTGATGGCTTAACAGAAATCATTGGTGGGAGACACGACTTTCAGTCGCAGCGCACCTATGTTATTGACGGTACCGGTGCGATCATTCTGCATCCCGAAGAGCGGTTTATCGGGGAAACCATACCCCAGATCAACGAGCAAATCACGGGCCAAACGGGCGAGTTTTCCTATACGATTGAAGAGCGGGATGTTTGGGCACGCTATGCCACCAGTAGCAGCACCGGGTGGACATTTGTGACTGCAGTGGACCAAGATGAGGTTTTGGGCCCTCTGCGAACAACGATTGTTCTCCATGCTATCCTGGTTGTTTTAATGGCATTCGCGTTGGTTATAGCACAGGTCAAACTATTCAAAGTGCGTTTCAGTGAACCTTTGGTGGATCTTGGCCGGAGAGTCAAGGCCATTACCGAAGGACGAGAGGTAGAACCGCTGAAGCGACATTCAAACCCGGAGATTGCCGAAATCATGGATAATATTGAGCGGTTGACCCAGCGATCCTTAGACCGACACAGAAGCGAACTGGAGACCATTCTGAAGTCCGTCCAGGAAGGGATTTTGGTCTTTGACCACGAGAGAACAGTCATTTACGTCAATGCTCGCTTGGGAGACGTCTTGGGTATTCCCAAAGATCTGCTTGCGGCTAAGGACGGAATGCGTGTCCTGGCTGCCATCGCTGAACGTTTGGGGCTTGCCGCTGGCAGCCTGCTTGCCATGCTTGACTCGGATGGCTCCGATCGTTCCGATACCATCACGTGCGCTGATGGGCTTATCTTAGAGTTGCGTACATGTCCCTTCCGTGACGTCCGTGGGTTACCCGGCCGGCTGTGCAGTTTCCGGGACATCACCGAGCAGAAGCAGGCCCTGAAAGAGATCGAGTATCTCAGTTTTCACGATGGACTCACGGGACTGTATAATCGTCGCTATTTTGATGAAGAGCTGCAGCGATTGGATGTTCCGAGAAACCTCCCGCTTACGCTGATGATGTTGGACATTAATGGCCTGAAACTCACGAATGATGCTTTTGGGCATCAAGCGGGGGATGAACTACTGGCGAGAGTCGCTGTTGTGCTGCAGGAGGTATGCCGGGCTGACGACATCATTGCACGAACTGGCGGGGATGAGTTCGTTATTTTGCTGCCTCATTTGGACGAAGAGAAGGCTCTGCCGCTGGCTAAGCGCATTTTGCAGTCGGTGGCTTCACAAAAAGTAAGGGATCTTCCAGTCTCTGTTTCGTGTGGTTGGACGACAAAGTCCAATGCTCAAGAAAGTATGACAGACGTGTTCAAGACGGCGGAGGACCATATGTACCGGCAAAAGATATCCGACAGGAACAGCTATCGCCACCAATCGATTGATCTCATCATGAAGACGCTCTATGCTAAGACGCCGAGAGAACAACGGCACTCGCAGCGCGTCAGTCAGTTGTGCAGGGATATCGGATCGGCGATGGGTGTCGAAATCCATGAGCTCGCTACGGCTGGCATGCTGCACGACATTGGCAAGATCGCCATTAACGAGAGCATCCTCAACAAGGTTTCGCCGCTCACTGCCTCGGAATGGCTAGAGATCAAACGGCATCCCGAAGCAGGTTACAGCATTCTCAGTTCTGCCACCGATTATGGCCCCTTGGCTGAATCCGTTTTGGCTCATCATGAGCGTTGGGATGGAACCGGGTATCCCCATGGTCTGATTGGTGAGGCCATACCGCTGGCGTCTCGGATCATAGCCCTTGCCGATGCCTACGACGCCATGACAAGTGATCGCCCCTACCGAAGTGGGATGCGCCACGAAGATGCAATGGCAGAGATTCGCAGATGCTCTGGAAGCCAATTTGACCCCATCATTTCCGACGTGTTCTGTGCAATGATGAATGGCAGGGAAGCTGCTGCAGCGGAAAACGCGTAGCCAGCGGCAGCCACCGGGGCCAGACCTAAGACCTTCACAGAGCGCCGCAATTGGTTGCTGCGGTTGTCCAGGACAAACCTTCTGCAGCGGCCGAAGACGGCCCAGAAATGTTGCTGCTTTAGTCAAACAGCGTATGGCTAAACACACAGGCCTCCAGGCCTGTTTTCTTTTTGCAGACTCCACGTTTAGGCAGGAAATGTCATAATTGTCGACGAAGTTTAAACTATTAAGACTGAAAGCTGGGAGTTTAAGGAGAGATCATGAAACTCAGGCTTTATTACTTCACTGGAACAGGAAACTCATTGGCGATTGCTCGGAACATAGGCCGTGAATTTGCCCAGGCAGAACTGATCGCCATACCCATGCTCATGCGCGCCGAC
>SLOZ01000059.1 GCA_007132255.1 Limnochordia bacterium
ATGAAGGGGAACATAATCAGCGTGTTGGTGACGTTAAAGATCGTGTGGGCGTTGGCGATCTGGCGGGTTACCGACGAGCCAGTTGTGGTCACGAATTCCGAAAACGGGCGCAGCAGGACAAGAAACAGAAACACCCCAATGGAGTTGAACAACACGTGTGCCATCGCTGCACGACGGGCCGTGACGCCAGCGCCGATGGAAGCCAGGCCTGCCGTGATACATGTCCCTAAGTTGGCACCAAGAATCAGAGCTAATCCCGCCGGCAGGCTGAGCATGTCCTGGAGGGTGAAGGCAATCACCAAGCCTGTAGTAGCACTGGAGCTTTGGACGGCTAAGGTGAACACGGCACCGGCCAGTACACCCAGCAGCGGATATTGTCCCAAGAAGACTAAGGTATCCAAGAACGGTTGAAACGACCGCAGCGGATGCAGCGATTGGCTCATGGTCTGCATCCCCAACAGCAGAATACCAAAACCCAAAATACTCAGGCCCAGGTATTTGTGGTTCTTACGCTTGCATAGCAGTTGGGCGGCAAAGCCGATCCCCACAGCAGGCAGTGCAATTTCATAGATGTTGAACGACACAACTTGCGCAGTGATTGTGGTACCGATGTTAGCACCCATGATTGTGCCCACGGCTTGCTTGAGTGTCATGAGGCCGGCGTTGACAAAACCAACGATCATCACCGTGGTTGTTGATGACGACTGAACGAGAACCGTTGCAACGGCTCCCGTGAAGACCGCAACAACTGGGTGCGACGTGAATAGCTCCAAAATCCGTCGCATTCGGTCACCCGCTGCCTTCTGCAGACCTTCAGCCATGCGCTGCATGCCATAAAGAAACAGACCTAGCCCACCAAAAAGCCCCAATAAAATCGATAACTGCAAAAAACCACCCCAATTTGTGAAAGAATTCATCTGTAAGGGATTCGAGGTCTTCGCGATGGATTCCTGTCGCGATGCATCTGCGAATCCTGTCGAGAAATGGGTAGGGAAACCGCTAGACAAACACGGATATTCGTTGAAGCCCATGTCCAGCGAGTTTATGGCGCTAGAGACCGTACAGTTGCTGTTCGCACACGAGAGATTTGCAGAGATTTAACGAAAAAAACCAGGCGAGGCCCCCTCTGATGTTTTCTGACCAAATAAAAAAAGGGCTTGCATAACCATGGGGGTCTTGTGCTATAATCAAGTTGAAGGTCAGACTTGGTCAAAGTGGAGGTGTGACAAGTGGCCTCTTTGGCTGATCATATCGAAGCATATATCAAACAGCAACTGCAGCGCAGTCCGAATCAGATTTTAGTTCTCAATCGGGCCCAACTAGCCGATGCCTTTTCGTGTGTACCGTCGCAGATCAACTATGTGCTGACAACGCGGTTTACCCAAGACCGGGGCTACGTGATTGAAAGCCGTCGCGGTGGTGGAGGCTATATTCGGGTTGTGAAAACCTTTCGAGGACGTCCGAAAGATGTGGTTAGCATTCTGCAGCAGATTGGCACCACCATTACCGACAAGCAAGCAGACAATGTTTTAGTGGCTCTTACGGATCGCAGCGTCATCACCGCCAAGCAAGGACAGTTCATCAAAGGTATCTTGCAGCAGGAGTTGGCTAGTAGTCCGCTTGACAGTGCTGGGCTGCGAGCCAGTTTGTTGCGGGCCATGCTGGTGGTCCATCTGCATGAACCGCGTTTGGAAGGGGGCGTTAGAACATGATGTGTGAACAGTGTGGTGAAAATGCGGCCAGTGTGCATGTAACCAAGATCCACAATGGCCATAAGGTGGAAATGCATCTGTGTCATGATTGTGCCCAACAGGGCGGTGAGTTTAGTTCAGGTATTGATTTCCAAAATATGTTGGCCAGTTTGTTCCATCAGCCGCAAGTTTGGACAGCAGCCCCCGATGTCGGTCGCAGATGTGCAGTTTGTGGCAGTACGCTTGAAGATATTCAAAAACGGAGTCAGATGGGCTGCAGCCACTGTTATACAGAATTTAATAAGGAAGTGAACACACTTCTCCGGCGCATTCATGGTACGACGACCCATGCTGGCAAGGTGCCAGTGGCCAGTCAGGGTCGAATTCGCTTGGAACGGCAGATGGAAAGTCTGCGGGAGCAACTACAGAAAGTGATTGCTGCCGAAGAGTACGAGAAAGCTGCAGAACTGCGGGATGAGATTCGTTCCCTGCAACAGCAACTGCAGGAGGGATAATGATGGGTATCGGAGATGCGATTAGCAAAACCTTAAGTTCGTGGATGAAAAAGCAGGGGCCTCACGGAGACATTGTTCTAGGGACACGCGTGCGCTTAGCTCGCAACGCGAAGGATGTTCCTTTTCCAGCCACCGCTGGTAGAGAAGAGCGCAAGGAAATCATGGAGCGATCTCGTGGTCTGTTGCCCTCGTTGAGCGGCCATGGCGAGTTTCAGTTCTTAAACATGGGTGAGATGGAAGGGCTGCAGCGAGAGCTCTTAGTTGAGAAGCACTTAATCAGCCCTGTGCATGGGCGTCAGACGGTGGATCGTGGTCTGCTCTTGCGTCAGGAAGAGGACATCAGTATCATGGTCAACGAAGAGGATCACCTGCGTATTCAGATATTGTACCCCGGCTTACAGTTGGAGCCCACTTGGCAGACGGCATCCAACGTTGACGATGTCATCGAAGCTCAGTTTGACTACGCCTTTGATCCTGAACGGGGTTATCTCACGTCCTGTCCTACGAATGTGGGTACGGGCATGCGAGCTTCCGTCATGCTGCATTTGCCAGCGTTGACCCGGGTCAACCGACTGCGTCAAGTCTTGGGTACCATAAGCCAGTTTGGGTTAGTGGTACGTGGGATTTATGGCGAGGGCAGCGAGTCTTCGGGCAATATCTATCAGATTTCTAACCAAGTTACTTTGGGTCACCGTGAAGAAGAGATGGTCGAGCACTTGGAGCGCGTTACACAGCAGATCATTCAGAGTGAACGCCAAGCCCGGGACTATTTGTCCCAGACCGAGCGCCGACTGCCGGTGGAGGACGCAGTGTTTCGCTCCTACGGCATTTTGTCGCAAGCGCGACTGTTGACGGCGAACGAGGCCATGCAGCTGTTATCTGATGTGCGCCTAGGCATCGATTTGGGCTTTATCCCTCATCTTGACAGCGAAATCCTCAAACAGTTGATGGTGCTGATCCGAGCCGCACATTTGCAGAAGATCATGGGACAAAACCTACCTGAGGAGGAACGGGATCGCCTAAGAGCCAGTTTGGTGCGGGACATGCTGCGACCAACGCAGCCTAAGGGCTCTTAGTTCGTCCAAGCATCATTCTGACCTCAGCAGCCTGCAGCCGCACTCGATGGCAACTCGTGATTTACAGCTATGTATCCAATCCAGTCGTTGTAGTTGGCCGTCGAAACATGGCTCTGAAACACGCCTGCTAGTGGCGGCTATGCGAAGATTAAGGAACGCCGAAAGCGAAAACGATTCATAAAAAAGGAAGGTGAAGGCCAAATGTTCGGACGTTTTACGGAACGAGCACAAAAAGTGATCGTCCTCTCTCAGGAAGAAGCCCGGCGCCTGGCCCACAATGTAGTGGGTACAGAGCATATACTCTTGGGCTTAATCGCCGAAGGCGAAGGTGTGGCAGCCCGCGCCCTGCAGAATCTTGGTGTAAGCATTGACAAGGTTCGCGCTGAAGTGGAAAAACTCATTGGCAAAGGCGATGAATCGCCTAGTGGACAGATCGGCTTCACGCCTCGTGCCAAGCGGGTCCTAGAACTTGCGTTTGACGAAGCTCGCCAGATGGGCCACACGTATATTGGTACGGAACACATCCTGCTAGGCCTACTGCGGGAAGGCGAAGGTATTGCAGCCCAAGTTCTAAACAATCTGGGGGCCGATCTAGAAGCAGTACGCAAACAGGTCGTAGAATTGCTTGGAACCAGCTCCGGGCAGACTGCTGCTCAAAAGCAGCCTAAGCGAGCTAAGACGCCAACGCTGGAGCAGTTCGGGCGCGATTTGACTGAACAAGCCAAGGAAGGGAAACTAGATCCGGTTATTGGACGCGAGACAGAAATAGAGCGGGTCATTCAGGTACTCAGCCGGCGCACGAAGAACAACCCCTGTTTAATCGGAGAACCTGGCGTGGGTAAGACAGCCATTGCTGAAGGATTGGCTTCCAAAATCATAGCTGGCGATGTTCCGGAAAATTTGCTGAACAAGCGCGTGATTATTCTGGACTTAGGCAGTATGGTGGCCGGCTCGAAGTTCCGTGGTGAATTTGAGGAGCGGCTTAAGAAAGTCATGGAAGAGATCCGTCATTCTGGTGATGTGATTCTATTCATTGACGAGATGCATACAATCATCGGGGCTGGTGCGGCAGAAGGCGCTATCGATGCATCGAATATTCTCAAACCAGCTCTAGCCCGTGGCGAGCTGCAGGCCATCGGTGCCACCACTCTAGATGAGTTCCGCAAACATGTGGAAAAGGATGCAGCTTTGGAACGCCGTTTTCAGCCGGTGAGGGTGGATGAACCGTCGGAGGAAGAGACCGTGGCGATCCTGTACGGACTGCGAGATCGGTATGAAGCTCATCATCGAGTTAAGATCTCCGATGAAGCGATCGAAGCTGCAGCCAAGTTCAGTGACCGCTATATTTCGGATCGTTTCCTCCCTGACAAGGCCATTGACCTTATGGATGAAGCGGCCTCGAAGGTACGGCTCCAGGGCTTGGTAGTACCACCTGAGCTCAAAGAGCTGGAAAACAAAATCGAAGAAGTGCGCATAGAAAAGGAAGCAGCCATAAAGAATGAAGAGTTTGAGAAAGCGGCGAACCTGCGGGATAAGGAGACGAAACTGCGGAACCAGTTGGACGAAGAGCGTTCGCAGTGGAAGAGTTCCCGCAACCGAGACGGGGCCGCGGTGACAGAGGATGATATTGCTGCGGTTGTCAGCAGCTGGACCGGCATTCCTGTGAACAAGATTGCACAAGAAGAGTCTGTGCGCCTGCTGAAACTGGAAGAAACTCTTCACAAACGAGTCGTGGCCCAAAATGAAGCGATTGAATCAATTGCCAAGGCAGTGCGGCGGGCTCGTGCTGGTCTCAAAGATCCTCGGCGACCTATCGGTTCCTTTATCTTCCTCGGACCTACAGGTGTCGGGAAGACAGAATTAGGAAAGGCACTGGCGGAAGCGCTCTTTGGTGACGAAGACGCTATGGTGCGGATCGATATGTCGGAGTATATGGAGCGACATGCCGTCTCACGACTGGTAGGGGCCCCTCCTGGATATGTAGGCTATGACGAAGGCGGCCAGCTGACAGAGAAAGTCCGTCGGCGCCCGTACTCTGTGGTGCTATTAGACGAAATTGAAAAGGCGCATCCGGAAGTCTTTAACATCTTACTGCAGGTCTTAGAAGACGGTCGGTTGACCGATTCGAAAGGCCGCACCGTAGACTTTCGCAACACCGTGCTGATTATGACGAGCAATGTGGGTGCGCAAGAGATTCAACGGGATTCCGGCATCGGTTTTCGTGTGAGCACCAACGAGGAAGACAACTACCAGTCCATGAAGCGTAAGGTCACGGACGAACTGAAACGAACCTTCCGACCAGAATTTCTGAACCGAATCGACGAGGTCATCGTTTTCCATGCGCTGACTAAAGAGCAGCTGAAGGCCATTGTCGATATTATGATGGCTGACCTAACCAAACAGTTGACAGAACAGGACATTGTTATGGAAGTGACCGAGAAGGCGAAAGAGTTGATCGCCAACCGCGGCTTTGATCCAGATTTTGGGGCACGGCCGCTGCGCCGAGCGATTCAGAGGCTCATTGAAAACCCGCTTTCCGAAGAAATGCTTAAACAACGTTTCAAGGAAGGCCAGACTATCGTTGTCGATGCCAAGGATGGGGAGATTGTTTTTCAGTAACTCTCACCTCATTTCATGGGGCTGCGAGTGAAGATGAAGAAGGCGGCATACAGCAGGGACTTCTGTTGTATGCCGTTTTTTTCAGTGTTATAATAAAGATATCTGTACAGAATGCTCAATGGCTCGACAAGGGAGTTAATGTAGTATGCCGAAAAAGACAACCAAATTCGTCTGCCAGTCCTGCGGTAACGAATACTCTCGTTGGATGGGACGCTGTAGTGCCTGTGGTCAGTGGAATACTATGGTAGAAGAAACCGCAATAACCGGACATAAGCAGAACAACAAAGCGTGGGTTTCGTCCTTTGGCGATAGCCGCAAACCGCAGCCCATCACTGATGTGACTGTAGAAACAAGTCAAAGCCGCTTTTCAACGGGGCTCTTGGAATTGGATCGCGTATTAGGTGGCGGCATTGTGCCTGGGTCTTTGGGTTTGGTCGGCGGTGATCCCGGGATCGGAAAATCGACGCTGCTCTTGCAGGTTGCTGCCGCCGTAGCTCGCAGTCAGGGTCCGGTCCTCTACATATCCGGTGAAGAGTCCCTCCCCCAGCTGCGGATGCGCGCCCAGCGCCTCAACGCCCTGGCGCCAGAACTGCACGTGGCGGCAGAGGCCGATGTGGATGTCATTGTGGAACATATTGTGCAGCAGAAGCCGTCATTTGTGCTTATTGACAGCATTCAGACGGTGTTTAGCGAAGAGATCTCATCACCTCCGGGCAGCGTGGCGCAGGTGCGGGAATGTGCTGCCCGGTTTTTAAAAGCTGCTAAGAGCATTGGTACAGCTGTGGTTCTGGTTGGTCATGTGACCAAAGGAGGTGCCATTGCTGGTCCGAAGGTCTTGGAACACGCGGTGGATTATGTGCTTTATTTTGAAGGTGAGATGGCGACCCGGTTTCGCCTGCTGCGAGGTGTTAAGAACCGATTTGGTTCGACCAATGAGGTGGGCATTTTTGACATGACCGATCTTGGTTTGATAGCCGTGGAGAATCCATCGCAGCTTTTTCTGGAGCAGCGTCCACTGCACAGTTCAGGGACAGTTGTTGTGCCATGTATGGAAGGAACTCGGCCTCTATTAGTCGAAGTTCAAGCATTAGTGGGAAGTACAGCTTTTGGAGGCACGCCGAGAAGACAGGCTACAGGTGTGGACTATCAAAGGTTCTCCATCATTCTGGCGGTTTTGGAAAAACGCTTAGGGCTCCCCTTGTACAACCAAGATGTGTATGTCAACGCAGCAGGGGGATTGCGGTTAACGGAACCCGGTGCTGATTTGGCCATTGCTGCCGCTGTTGCTAGCAGTGTGCGGGGTGAAGCCATTGCTGCGGACACAGCTGTTGTCGGTGAGATTGGTCTGGCTGGCGAACTTCGGGCTGTACCGGCTTTGGAACAGCGCCTCCGCGAACTGCAGAAACTGGGATTCCGCCGTTGTATTGTACCGCGAGGAAAACACGCTGATCAAAACGGGCTCGTGACAGTGCCGGCGGCCACGGCGGCTGAAGCCATGCAAGCTCTATTCTCTGAAATGAAAGGGACGTGACCCGATGCGGGAAGATCGCAATCAGGAACAAATGATATTCGATAGTATGAAGACCGCTTCGCCGGGCACGATGCTGCATGACGGGTTGGAGAATATTCTGCGTGCCAAGACCGGAGCCTTGATCGTTGTCGGTGACACCGAAGAGGTACTGGCTCTGTGTAACGGAGGCTTCCGGATCGATGCTGAGATGCATCCCGCTTCCCTTTATGAGTTGGCTAAGATGGATGGTGCCATTGTGCTGTCCAGCGACGGACGGCGTATTCTCTATGCCAATACCCAGTTGGCTCCGGATCCAATGATCCCCAGTTTTGAAACTGGCACACGACATCGGACGGCCGAACGGGTGGCTCGCCAGACCAACCAACTGGTCATATCCATTTCGCAGCGGCGTAATGTAATCACTATGTACCGGGGCAACACAAAATTCTTGCTCCGTGAAGTTAGCGTAATTCTGGCCAAGGCCAACCAAGCTCTTTCTACGTTGGAGAAGTACAAGAGTGTGTTTGAGCAGGCCTTGACGAATTTGACAGCGTTGGAATTTGAGGACTTGGCTTCGTTGTTTGATGTAACGACGGTTATCCAGCGAGGTCAACTGGTTAGTCGGATTGCCTCTGAGATCGAACGCTATGTACTGCAGTTGGGAAGTGAAGGCCGGTTGGTGAATATGCAGCTGGAAGAATTGATGGTTGACATTGAAGATGACGGGCTGTTAGTGGCGAAGGATTACTTTGAGCAGGAAGACGGCAATCCTGAGGAAATGTGGAATACAATATCTGATTGGGAATCCGACGAACTCTTGAATCTAGCCTTGATTTCTAAGGCTTTGGGTTACGGGAGCCAGATGAATGCGTTGGATCAAGCAGTGACGCCCCAAGGCTATCGGGTCCTGAGGAAGATTCCTCGTCTGCCCATGCCCGTGGTGGAAAACCTTGTGAAGAGGTTCCAATCGCTTCCGGATATTCTCAATGCATCGATTGAAGAGCTCGACGAAGTCGAGGGCATTGGTGAAGTGCGGGCACGGGCTATCAAAGAAGGACTGCGCCGACTGCGGGAACAAGTTCTGTTGGACCGTCACCTTTAGGATGGGTGGGGTAGGCAGCGTGTCGTTTTGGCGGCCTTACGCACAATAAAAAAGCAAGCCACTCACTCTAACGAGTGGGCGCTTGCTTGAGGATTCCATTGGTCAAACGAAGGGTGATCCGCGTCAAAATCAGCGGAGGTGATACATACCCAGTGTTCCTAGGCGTTTTTGTTCTTTTTCCAAGACTTCATTGAGATCCAAGCCCAGTGTGGAGCAGAGGCCGGCAATGTAAAACAGGTTATTGCCCACTTCCTGTTCCAAGACATCCCGGCAGTTTTCGCACAGCTGACCGACTAGGTGCGAACTGAAATGGTCTCGGAGGTCACCATACGAGCAGTCGTTGGGAAGATCCTGTTTAATCGCTTCCACGGAAACGCAACCACATTCGGTGACGGCCTTAATAACAGCCCTGTGTACGCGGGCATTGGTCTCCTGGAGTTTGGAGAGAATATCGAGTATACTGCGATGGCGAACCAGCGATTCGTTCACCGCTTCCTGGAATCGGCTGCAGCTCTTTTCGTTGTTTTCCATACCAACACTTCCTCTCCAAAAACTACTCTTATTATACGTCTACCAAAAAACCAATGTCAACCCAAGTACGATGGTAATCCGACGTGGTTCCGTTCTCGGGCTGCGCAGAATTGGTCTTAAAGCACGGTGTAACGAGGTTTCGCGGTTTCGTGCGGCGGTGTTTCTGATGGACAATGTTATTTTGCTGTTGTGTTCGAGGGTTGTACGGGAAAATTCAGAAAGAACCGATGACGAAGAAATATGTTACACTAGAAACGTGTTGATAAAGTGCCCTGGCGAGCTCATAACAAGAGACTCGAAATCGCTTTAGCAGGGATTTCTCCGGCCACAACGACGGAAAATCTCAGTCGGAACAGAGAAAATCAACACGTTCCTGGGAAGGTGTTAATAATGTGATCATTGGACCGCAAAACAAGAGGAGAGAAATCGCTTTAGCAGGGATTTCTCCGGCCACAACGACGGAAAATCTCAGTCGGAACAGAGAAAATCAACACGTTCCTAGCAGCCCTGTTGCAGAGAGCAATGGGTGGCTTACAGTCGAGTGCGAAATGCCGTTTACCAGGCATTTCCCCGAGAACAACAGTCAATATTGAGCGGGAAACACGTCTGTGAAACAGGCCTGCTAGGTGAAAGGAGAAAACATGTGGAAATCAAACCTGTTTAAGACAGGAACTGGCATCTTGCTTTTGTTCCTGATTATCTACGTTGGCAACAGGATTGCTTTTGTCTTCCAACCATTCATAATTATCTTCGAAACGCTTTTTTTGGCTTTCCTGATTTCCGGGTTACTATTTTACCTTATCGTTCCCGTTGTCGACTGGTTGCACAAACACAAACTGCCGCGTCCAGCTGCCATACTTCTAATTTATCTGCTAGCATTCGCCCTGGTAGTGTTCATTGGCGTTGCTGGTGGGCCCATCCTGCAAAGAGAATTTCTCGCGTTGGTGGAAGCAATTCCAGAAACAGTTGAGCAGGTTCAGCGGTTGCTTCTTGCATTGGAAGACACTCCGCTGGCTGGACGCTTCATAGATCCTGAAGCCATGAACATGGAAAGCATTGTCGAGAATATCGCGACTAGCATCGGGGACACCATTGCCCAAATAGGAGCCAATTTTATGGCTTTGTCTGAGTTCTTCTCCAGCGTAATAATCACCGTGATCATTATTCCTTTTTTGCTTTATTACATGCTCAGCAAAAAGGACGAAGGTCTCTTTCCCAGCGAGATACGCAAGCTTGCCCCAAAGAAATACGCTGAACCCATCAATAGTACCCTGAAGGAGATGAGTAGGCTCTTAGGTTTGTATGTGCAGGGCCTTGCTATCGTCTCGGTTGGTGTGGGTATTTTATCCTATCTCGGATTCCTAATTATCGGCATCCAGTACGCACTGCTGCTTGCTGTTTTCATAATGGTGACGAACATTGTTCCTTTTATGGGCCCGTATATCGGTGCTATTCCTACTGTGCTTGTGGCCCTTCTAGAATCACCTTTCATGCTATTAAAGGCCGTTGTTGTGCTTGTCATCGTTCAGCAAGGTGAAAGTGTGTTTATTGCTCCCCAGGTCATGGGGCGTAAATTGTCCTTGAGTCCTTTGGCCATTATTCTGGTCATGCTCGTCGCCGGTCGTCTGGGCGGATTGATAGGAATTATTTTGGCCGTCCCGCTCTTTACGATGTTGAAGATAATCACCAGCCGTATCTATGAGCAATACCAGCTCCACAGGAAGGCACCAATTGAGTAATGGACGAGACTCCCGTGCCCAAATACAGCGTTCCTAAAGAGTTCGGTGAGATTGCTGCGGTGTTTGAGGTGACTGAGTAGGAAGGAATGCACCTATGCAAACGTATCAAAAAGACAGTATCAGTCTCTGGGGAGCTGTGGGATTGGGTACGGGTGTGATGTTTGGAGCCGCCATTTTCGCTGTATTGGGTCAGGTGGCAGAACTAGCAGGTCCGCTGTTTCCCCTTTCTTATATTGGCGGGGCGATGATTGCCGCGTGTAGTGCGTATACATACGTCAAAATGGCTAATGTGTATTCATCGGCCGGAGGCATTGGGATGTTTTTCTTCAAAGTATACGGGAAGGGAACTCTCACAGCCACCGCTTCACTTCTTATGGTATTTTCGATGATCATTGCTCAAAGCCTGGTAGCCCGCACTTTTGGCACATATACCCTCCAGCTTTTCGATATAGGGCCTGGCAGTCCGCTTGTTCCGACACTAGGAGTCGGGTTGTTGTTCTTCACATTTCTGGTAAATAGGTCTGGTAACAATTTCATTCAAACGTTCACATCCGTAGTTTCTCTAGTAAAGATCGTTGGAATTACGTTGTTTACCTTTGCAGCGCTAAGAGCCTCAGGTCTTTCACCTGAGGCTGTGCTTGAACGTGGATCTACCCAGGTTACAACTGGCTTTGTTGCCTCGATGGCCTTGAGTATCCTCAGCTTCAAAGGATTTACAACAATCACGAATAATGGGGCGGAAATCGTAAACCCTCATAAGAATATCGGAAGGGCTATTGCGATCTCGATCTCGATTTTGGCCGTGCTATATCTACTCATGGCGCTGG
>SLOZ01000185.1 GCA_007132255.1 Limnochordia bacterium
AACGTCTTCGGGAGGGGAAACAAGCAGCCGCGTGCCTTCGTGGTCCGGCTCGCCAAAATGTGTGGAGAAGCCGCGAAACGATGCAGGCAGCTTTTCGGCAAAGAATCCGTTCAACTCATCTCTGAGCCCCATATCCTGTTCCAATACAAATAACTGCAGCCTTGGACCCCAGTCATGGTCGGTGGAGAGGGCCGTGTCGTAGCCGAGCACCTCGGAACCTTGATCCAAACGACCAACGGAATAGCGCAGGTTTGGATACTGTGTATCCAAAAGGGGCTGGACCACTTCGGTGAAGAAATCATTGCATAAAACAAGCCCAGGGATAAACGGCGGAACTGTTGCCATTATCAGCGCTCCTTTGCAGTGGCCAGGGCCACAACACATGTATTATTTGGCGGAACGAACGGGCTGCGAGCGCGCAGTCGGCCCAAAGGTCCACTTTCTTTCCGTTCTTCTCTGGTATTAGCCGCCAACGTAACGGGTTCCTCCACGATGATTCGTTTCGCAGCCATTTCATCGTTCACTGGCGGTGGGTTTTCCGGCCGAGACCGAAATATCTGCAGGAAATCCCCGTTTCAGCAAGGGTTCTGCCCGGGTGAGGTGGAAAGTAATCCTTGCGCTGTTTTTCGCAAGTGGTCGCCGGGAACAAGGGTGGCGCCGCTGAGCAGCAGTTCATGAGAAAAGAGGAACTACCTTGCAGAAACCAAACATGTGGAATGGAGTCTGGTTGCTTCTCCTCCTGCTGCTGGCTTCCGGAGCCCAGGCAGCAGATCTGACGGATCCGGACGGAGTGGAGAACTTCATCGATGGCATGATGGCCGTGCAGCTGCGGCAGTATGCGTCCCCAGGTGCCATGGTCGTCGTAGTCAAGGACGACGAAGTGCTCCTGGTTAAGGGCTATGGCTGGGCCGACAAAGAAGAACGCATTCCGGTGGACCCAATAACGACCATGTTCAGACCCGGTTCCAACTCCAAACTTTTCGTCTGGACAGCTGTCATGCAGCTGGTCGAACAAGACGAACTGGACCTGGATGCAGATATCAATGGCTACCTGGACTTTGCGCTACCGGATCGACTGTTCGATGGCCGTTCAGCAGGGGCCATCACCATGCGTCATCTGATGACCCATACTGCGGGCTTCGAGGATGTCATGGCCGAGGTGTTTGTGGAACGCCGCAGCCAACTGCAGCCGCTAGGGGACTACCTCCGAGATATTCCAGCGAGGGTCTTTCCAGCGGGAGAGATCTCTGTGTACTCCAACTACGGCACATCCCTAGCAGCGTATATCGTGGAGCGCATCAGTGGCCAACCCTTCGATACATATGTGGATGAACATATCTTTGCTCCTCTGGAGATGAATTACAGCACCTTCACACAGCCGCTGCCGGCGCACTTGCTGCCGCACATGGCCAAAGGCTATCTCTACCAAGGGGGCCAGGCCGTGGAGGCCGGCTTTGAATGGGTGCTCTCCTACCCGGCCGGCTCGCTGGCCAGCTCGGCCATGGACATGGCCACATTCATGCTGGCTCAGCTCAATGGCGGTGCCCATGGTGAGGCGCGCATTTTGGACGAAACAACCACTGCCTATATGCAGCAGCAGCACTTCAGCAACCATCCCGCTGTTCCCGGCATGACCCTCGGGTTCATCGAAGGCGAACGCAACGACGTTCGCTTCCTGGCTCACGGCGGCGACACACTGCAGATGCATACGGGACTATGGCTGCTGCCTGAAGAGCGCCTGGGAATCTATGTTTCGTACAACGGTGCTGCCACCGTCATGGCGAGAATGGTTCTGTTCGAGGAATTTATGGACCGCTACTTCCCGGTGGAACGGCCGCTCTTGGAGGCCCCTGCCAACCTGGAACAGCTGGCTGAACCGCTTTTGGGAACATATAACGCAGCGCGCAGCAACTTCAGCGGCCAAGAAGCCATCCTGCGTTTGCTGCCGGCGGCTGTCCTGACCATCGATGACGAAGGCTTCTTGACCTTGTCCGTGATGGGCAAGCCCCGGCAGTTTGTACCGCTTGAACCGGATCTGTGGACCAGCCGCGATGGCCAATTTCGCGTGGCAGCAGCCTTTAACGACGAAGGTCAAGCCCAATATCTGTTCATGGGGGATCCCATGCCCTTACAACGGGCGCCTTGGTATGCCACGCTCCTGGTCTTGGGACCCCTGTTGATCGGTGGGATGCTCTGGTTCGCGTTCTTCTTCGGTCATTGGCTGCGCCGTTTGTTCAAAGCTCGCGGACGGGCTGAGTACCTGGAACGCTGGCCGCTTTGGCTTCCCATGCTGGGCTTTTCGCTCTTGATGGGCGCCTTGGTCGCCATCGGTGCGATCATGGTTCTGCGCACTAGCCCCACCTATGGCATGCCGCTGATGTTCTTTGATTGGCCCATGACGACCTTCCGCGTACTGGCCGTGATCAGCGGGGGCATGGCGGTCTTTGCCGTGTGGCAGCTGATCGCCAGCTTTTCATCCTGGGTGCGGAGGGATTATCGGTTTCGGGATAAGGTGTACTACACTATCAGTGCCTTGTGGAGCTGTGGTTTGATCTGGTTTCTCTATTACAGCAATATCTTCACGTGGTGAACTTCAGTGTGATATAATAGGGGCGATGTCAAAAAGCAGGGTTCCGCTTAGCGTCAGCAAATTCGTTTCACAACCAGCAATGGGGAGCTGCGGTCCAATGCCGATCGCTTGGAAGCCGGGAGTTTGCTAAGCTGTATTCTAGGCAGATCTGTTTCATGGAGAACAAGGCGTGGTTTACGATCGAGTGCGAAACGCCTGTTAACAGGCGTTTCCTTGAACCAAGCTAGGAACTATGGTCCTTGAGACACGTCTAGACAACGAGCCTGCTAGAACTGGGTGTGGAACGAGTCCCTGACAGGGGCCTGCTCGATAGCGGCGGGCATTGCAGTTTTGGCTCACCGTGGAAGGAGCGTGATTGGTTTGGGGCAATTTTGGCGAGGTACC
>SLOZ01000129.1 GCA_007132255.1 Limnochordia bacterium
CCTACTACCCGGCAAAGGTCCCGAGGCTGCTGAAGCCACTGTGCACACCATTGGACGAAAGGTCGCTGGTGTAAAGAGCGGTCCAATCGATCTGAGCATCGCCTTAGGATATTCATCAAAGACCGAAGCCGATCAATCACTGTTATCCAGGCTTAATCTTGCCGAGGACTACATGTATCAGGACAAAAGTTCCAACTCGCAGAGCAGTCGCGGTGCGTTAGTCCGTTCACTCTTAAAGACGCTGGAGGAAAAGAGCTTTGAGACCGAAGAACACGCGCACAACTTGCAGTGGTTAGCGGAAAGTCTTGCGGCCAGACTTGAGTTGACGAATCGGGAAATTGGTGAAGTTTCGCTGCTGGCTGTGCTGCATGATCTCGGCAAAGTTGCCATCTCTGAGGATATTCTCCAGAAGCCCGGACCCCTAACGGACGAAGAGTGGGCCGTTATGCGCAAGCATCCGGAAATCGGTCATCGGATCGCGATTTCATCGCCGGATCTGGCGCTTGTAGCCGATGGAATTCTCTGCCATCACGAGCGGTGGGACGGGACCGGTTACCCTCGGGGTCTGGCCGGCGAAGAAATACCTTTAGCAGCAAGGATTGTGGCCTTGGTCGATGCGTTCGACGCCATGACCAGCGATCGCCCCTACAGTTCACGGATCAGTACAAACGAGGCCATCGCCGAACTACGCCGCTGTTCTGGTACCCAATTCGATCCAAACTTAGTGGAGCCATTGGTCAAAATTGTCCAGGCATCCGCCGCTAGAGCCAATTGACCCTACGCCCAAATGTTCAACCGCAAATCAAAACCTAAAGCGACCACGCCGGAACAGAAGCGTGGTCGTTTTGCGTACGTCCTTTGGAGCCAGATCTCTATTCCCATTGGCATCGAAAGCATGGGAACCCGGGGCGCTTTGTTCGGTCAATGCCTGGACAATGTAGCCCACAATCAGCTCTCGGATCAAGGGGCGCCCTTATGGATATCGATAATCATTTTTATTAAATGGTGGTTAACAGATTGCGTAATTTGGCCTTGCATTTGCGATCGACTCCGTGTATCATATACCTATACCGGGTACCGGTTTTAAACAGCTACATATGAGGAGGATGTTTTGTGTCGTTTTACATCAAGGCAAACCGTATCTTTAACCCTGTTCGAAAGTACTCCTGGCTTTTCACACTGTTGGTCGGGCTGGTTGGTCTTTGGTACCCGCGATTAGGATTACTGGTCATACCCGTCATGGTAACCCTCACAACCTTAGCCCTATTCAAGGGCCGTTATTGGTGCGGCAATGTCTGTTCCCATGGCAGTCTTTTCGACGTTATCCTGATGCCGTTCAGCCGCAATGGCCAGATCCCCAGGCTTCTGCGATCACGAGTCGTAGCATGGTTGTTTTTTGCCTTTTTCGGATGGAATATCGGCTCGAAAGTCTTCCGTGTAGCTGGTCTGTGGGGCACCATGGAGTTTTGGGATCGCCTCGGTTTCATCTTTGTCAGCAGCTACCTGATGGTCATGATCGTCGGCGGTTTGCTGGCTGTTGCCATCAGTCCGCGCACATGGTGCAATTTCTGTCCCATGGGCACACTGCAGGTACTGTCCTATCGCTTGGGCAAGGCTTTGCAGCTGAATCGGGCGACGGACGAAAAGATCACCGTCGTTAACCAAGACATGTGCCACACCTGCGGCAAGTGTTCGCGTGTCTGCCCCCTGCAGCTTTCCCCATACACAGCCTTCAGCGATACCAATCAGTTCGAGGCCGATGTCTGTATTCGTTGCTCCACATGTGTTTTCCACTGCCCTGCTGGCATTTTGTCGCTGAATCCTCAAGATGAAGCCATTCAGCTAAGAGCACGAACCAGTACGAAAGGCTACGAGCATCGCGTCAAGATCACAGCAACCGTGGCTGGTATTCGCGACCTGGCTCCCGCTGTCAAAGAGTTCACCTTTCATCTCGATGAGCCGCGGATCATACAGTACACACCTGGACAGTTCATTTTGGTGAAGATCCAAGCACAACCAGAAATGTATCGTGCCTACTCCATTTCTGGATACAACAAGGAAAAGGCTGAATTGCGGATTGCCGTAAAGCAAGTGCCGGATGGCTATGGCTCCGGCATCCTCTTCGAAGATTTCCACCCAGGTATGGAAGTAGAACTGGAAGGTCCCATGGGTCATGAACTGGTCGTCGATCGGCAAGCAGAACATGTTCTACTGGTGGCTGGTGGCATCGGGATCACGCCGTTTTTGCCCATCGTTGAAGACCTGGCTGCCAACGCTCCTTTGGTTAAGACCATCACCTTGGTCTACGGCGTCAATCAGCGTACTGAGTTTCTCTACGACCAGGACCTCCAGCGCCTCCAGGCAAAACACAACCATTTCACCTGTGTTAAAGTTGCTGCCTTCGATAACACTTGGAGCGGACCCAAAGGATTCGTAACAGACGTGATGAACGACATGGACTTGACCAACAGCACCATTTACATGTGTGGCCCCAAGCCCATGACGAACGCAGCGTTGGGTCTGCTGGCCCATCAAGGTATCCAAGACACCAAAATCTTTCTAGAGAGCGCCTAGCAGGCCTGCCTAGAAAACAGGCAGCCTGTTTTCATAGCTCATGGTGTCAGGTCACTGACATGGGCGTCTGTTGCATAGACGGGTTCCAACGCCCAACGTTGACTGTTCCGCTCGGGGAAATGCCTGCTACGCGGCATTTCGTACTCGGTCGTAAACCACGCTTTCTTCTCTGTGAAACAGGTCTGCTAGATGCCCGCTCCAACACTCTACTGGAAGAACGATTTTGGGCAAATAGGGTTACCAAAATCGGCGTAAAGCCCCTGCCTTTAGGTATGGGGATATAGGACGAACTAGTGTTTGACTTATATGGATTTGTTCTGTATGATGTAAACATGGAATATAAAACCAATAAGAATATTGTTTATTCATGTAAATACCACGTTGTTTGGTGTCCTAA
>SLOZ01000109.1 GCA_007132255.1 Limnochordia bacterium
CCTGGAGCTGGAGAAGCACTCCAGGGTATCATGACCGGGATAACGTAGCCTGTTAAGGCTTAGGCGGGTCATAGCGGGGCTCTTTTTCAAGCCCCTGCCTTCAGGCATGGGGTCTATGACCTTCCTATCAGAGGTTATCCACCACCACAACTTCGTCACCGTAACGCTCTACTCGAACACTGAATCCCGACTGTTCGATGCTGCCATAATCGTGGCCGGCATGGCCGGGAAAAGCTGCGAAGAATATGAGCGGTTCATCGCCTACGTTGCACACCCGATGGGCCCAATAGGGCGGCACGTATGATACTGAGCCGGGCAGCATTTCCAAGACCTTGCCAGCGCCATCTTCTGTTTCCATGATAAGCCGTCCGTGGCCGGAGAAACAGACATAAACCTCACCGGTGGCTCGCTGCTCATGATAATGGCCTTTGGTCATGAAGCATTCGCTGCCAATGCGACCCGGAAAGACCGTTGTCGTTCCGAATAGTACGTGGTCGGACTCCTGCGGGAGCTGGATCGTCGTGTACTCATATATCTTCGGATCTCCATTGTCCAAGGCATCCCGAGCTGCGGCTTGATTGTGATACATCCCCTGCATGTCGCTAACACGACGAGTCTTTCTATCTCCTTCCGACATGGTTCCGCTGTTCCAATCGATCATAACATTGAATGGCTGCATGCGTTCTCCCCCCAAAAATATCTCGTGATCAGCGCTGCGGCTTCCAAGCGTCCGTACGGCATTCGGCACAAAAGCCATCAGCTACTGCGTTAATCGACGCCCTCCAACTCTGGGTTTTCGGCAAAGTGTTTGAGCATCACCAGCGGTTCTGTATCGGATTCATTCCGAATCAGAACACCAGCTCTAGCTGTACCTTCACTGACAAAGAATTCATCGCGTGTCAGTTCTCCATAGCGGATCAAGGTCGGTGTTTCGATACTACACAGGCCGCAGGTTCCATACCCCTGAATGAGAATAAAGCCGTAGGCTGCACTGTCTTTGATGGTCACGGTCTGGCCGGGCAGCACCGTCAAGCGCTTCGCCGCAGCCTGGGGGCATTTGTAGCAAATCCATTCCTCAATATAGCCAGCGGCCAGCATTTCCTCCCGTTCCTGGACGGGTTTGGGGGCCATGAACCGATGTTGATGAAAGTATGGATCGACATTGAGTTCCCAATCAAGGACTTCGATCAAATAGTCGATATTCCCGTGTTCTTCCAGGGGCATGTTCTTCCAGAGCAGCTCTTCCGGAACACATTGCCCGCCGTACAGTACCGACTGGTACATGGCATATACATCCGATGCAAATTGTGGTTCGTAGGTGCACAGACTGCCCGGTGCATGGAGAACACCTGCTGGCACATCCCAGCCTGTGTCTAAAGTCAATTTGTAGCTTTGGGATAGATCAAGAATCTTGTTGTCACCCTTAGCGAAGCTCTCAAGACATAGGCGCAGATCGTCCTTGGTGGCTTCAGGATGCAGACCAAAGAACGTGAATGGAAACTCACCCCCATGATTGTTCAACTGTGCTGGAAAGAAATACATTTCCGGTTTCCCTTCCTGCCCCACCCGCCCGGCATGTTCTGGGCGATGATGAATGTGATGCGGCAGCGGCCCCATGTTGTCAAAGAACTTCGAGAACATGGGCCACGTTTCGTATTTGTTCCACAAAGCATCGCCAATTAGGTCGCCCTGGAGTTCGTCCACAACATCACGCAGCAGTACGCGTTCTTTTCCTTCAGAGTCCACAGCAACATAACTCAAACCCTCATCGCTGGGGGTACCGGGTCCATTGTCGGCAAAGGTGGTCGAGGCCAGCCAACGTTCGTCGATGCCGCCGCGCTCCAAACCCAGGCTGTAATAATCATCCGGATGGAGTTTGATACGGCGACCCGGTCGGCAAAACGATCTCGGTACCCAGGTTGGCACCAGGCGCAAAATTCCATCACCCTGCTCCAAGGCTCGAAGAGCCAAGTCCTTCCTGCTCACATGATCACTCCTCAGCGTCATTTTGGTATATACATTCGCCATCGCAACCCGTCAGCCCTGTTTCGCAGCAGAGGCTATCCTCGGGACACCAATAAATCGCCATTGGCCCCTGGAAGCTGAAAAGCCCACTATCGAGAAACCGGCTTTTCATCACCGCACGAGTTTGGTGATGGAAAAAGGAAAGAGACCGCCCGCCGGGCAGTCCCTTAACCCAAGTATCTTTGGTTCCTACGATTCTTGGTTCCTACTATTCAATGATGGTTATCCGTCCAGCTTCAGGTTCTGTCAGCACGCCGCCGAGAACATCCTCAATGTACTCAATCATCAGATCGCGCTGCATATCTCCGATTTCTCTAACCGGTGGCTTGTTCAACATGTGATAATCATCGCCACCAGCGGCCAAAAAGTCATTGGTTCCTAAGGTGTACGTGGCATCCAAATCGATGGGTTCACCCTGAATGTGCACGTTCCGCACCCGGGAACCAGCTGGAGCGTTGGCATCGATGGCGTAGCTCATGCCAGATACCTGCAGGAAACCGCCATTCTGGTCGGGATAGGCCCTGGATCCATGCTCAAGAGCTTCGATGATCTCCTGACCGGTCACTTCGACGACAACCGTAATGTTGTCAAAGGCCAGAACGGTGTAGATGTCACCCACAGTAACCTCACCAGGGTTGATGCTGGCGCGAATACCGCCGCCATTGGCAATGGCTACATCGGCCCCGGTCATGATCCGTGTCTTGTCAGCAATCAAGTTGCCAAGATTGGTTTCCTGGGTCCGCACGTATTCGCGTTCGCCATTCCAGTTCACTTCGGTGGTAGCGACCACTTCGTTCAAGCGCTCTGCCAACAACTCATTCCATTCGTCTGCAACGGCTTTGACCACAGGATGCTCCGGAATATCACTACCCACAGGGATGAGATGGCCGTTGAAGTTCACAATCTCGCCATCTTCCACCTGTAGAC
>SLOZ01000212.1 GCA_007132255.1 Limnochordia bacterium
CGATGATCCCAACAAAGCGCCCTGGCGGTTTCCTGCAATCACCATGGAACCCGACGAATTTCTCGTGCTCTTCGCATCTGGCCAGGACCGGGCCGAGCAGCATACGCATCTCATCCTAGAGGGTGGCGGCCGCGACATTTGGGACCGCTCTGACAGCTTTGCGTATCACTTCGTCGAGACCGATCAACAGGACTTCGACATCACGGCCCGAATTGACGCGTTTACAAGAGTTCATCCCTGGGCCAAGGCTGGTGTCATGGTGCGCGCTGGCTCGCAACCCGGTGCTGTGCATGCCTTCATGCTCTTGAGCGGCGAAAATGGGTTTGCCCTCCAGTATCGTCCTGTGACGCGCGGTTTCAGCGAGCACATCGGCGGTCCTCCGGAACGTGCCAGTGCCGATGCTTGGCTGCGACTGGTGCGCGACGGCCACACGCTCCGTGGTTATATGTCCTATGATGGCGAGCAGTTTGACCCGGTGGGCGAAGTTACACTGAAGGATTTGCCACCGCAGGTTCACGTGGGCGTAGCCCTGTCCAGCCACCTCGAAAGAGAGGCTGCCGAAGTACGACTGGGTTCGGTTACGTTGGATGGTGAGCCTCTAGAGGATGCCAAAACCGTGGCGATCAGCTCCCGCGTGCCCTATTCTGCCGAAACTCGGACCTATTGGGAACTGCACACCGACTTTGCACTCAGTGCCTCCGGTGAGTTCATCGGTCTGTACAACCCTGAAGGACGGCTCGTGGAGGGTCTCAGCTTCGGCGAACAGTACCGCGATGTTTCCTATGGGCGGGTCCCGGGCAGCGGGGCCTGGGCGTTTTTCACAGAGCCCACACCAGGAAAGCCCAATACCACGCCACCTTCCCTGGCGTTTGCGCCAGCGCCCAGCTTTGCCACCGGGACTGGCGGTTGGTGGCCTGAGAAGGTTAGTGTTGAAATCAACATACCTGCCGAGACCACAGTGCGCTACACCACCGATGGATCAGAACCCACGGAATCCGCTGCCGTGTGGTCGGGGCCAAGGACGGTAACGGACACCACCGTAATCCGGATTCGGGCATGGCGGCCTGGTTGGGAGCCAAGCCCAATTGTATCCGGAACATTCATAATCGGTGATCAGCCCGTACTGCCGGTTTTGTCCATTGTCACCGATCCCCGGCATCTCGACGATCCCACCGACGGCATTCGCGCCAATCCGGGCAGTTCCGGTCGCTCGTGGGAGCGCCCCGCCGAGGCATCGCTGTTGTGGCCCGATGGCAGTTTGGCCTTTCACGACACCGGTCTAGGACTGCGAATCCATGGAGGCGCCAGCCGCTGGGTGGATAAAAAATCGTATCGTTTGTATTGGCGTGGGGGTCAAACGCTGCAAATGAACCTGTTTCCCGACAAAGACGACGTTACCGAATTTCGTCGCTTAGTAGTGCGCTCCGGCGGCAATGATCACGTCACCGGCCATGATGGTTTTTACGCGTGGACCTTGATGCGCTGCGCAGTGATGGCTGAATTGTTCCGTCAGGAAGGTGGGTTCAGCTCCAGCCATCGGCCTGTGGCTGTCCTCATCAACGGTGAACCGGAAGGCGTGTACAATCTTCGCGAACGCATCGATCGCTACTTCGTAGAAACCAACGCAGGCATTCCACACGAACACGTAGAACTACTGAAAGTCGAACATTCCAATGTCATCTTGGCCAAAGCTGGGACGCGCGACGCTTGGGACCAGATGTTTGCCTGGTTCCGTGATGCAGATCTCAGCGATCCAGCGCAGTACGAACATGCCCAAACCCTGCTGGATCTCGAGAACTTCACGGACCACCAGATCTTTGAGATCTACGCCGCCAATTGGGATTGGCCGCAGAACAACATTTATATGTTTCGAGACCGTTATGCAGATTCACCTTGGCGATTCATTCTTTGGGATCTCGACGATGCCTTCGGGTTCCGAGCACCCCTGCGCCACAACACGTTAGAATGGGCGCTGCGGGATCGTGCTCGTCCAGATTTGGCACCGCCTTGGTACGATACATTTGGCGCTCATTCCTTGGACAGCACCCTACTGCTGCGCCGCTTTATGGCAAATGAAGACTATCGCATGTATTTCCAAAAGCGCCTCCAGCAGCTGTTTGCTACCACCCTGGCACCGGAACACGTGGAACGTGAACTGCGGCGAGCTGCAGATTTGGTCCGGCCCGGTATCCATTTGGAGGCCGAGCGCTGGCGCACATCCGTAGATCGCTGGGAAAGCAATCTGGAAAGCATGGTTCGCTGGGCCCACCGCCGGCCTGATATCGTATTGGAGCATTGGGAGATAGTGGTAGACCGTCTAGCTAGAGAGGAAGGGTAAGGTTGGGAATTCCGTGGCTGCAAGCATGGTTCATTTCGCCCGTTGTACTCTACCAGGGTGCCGGGTCGATGGTCTTAGCGTTCTTATTAGCATGGCTCGTCAGTAAAATTTACCAGAGGACGCATACTGGTATGGGTTGGGAGCCTTCATTCCTGTCGACTTTGGTCCTTCTGGGGCCGGTCGTGGCTTTGGTCATGATGTTCATCCAAGGAGACTTAGTGCTGTCGTTGGGACTGGTTGGATCCTTAAGCATCATTCGCTTTCGGACACCGATTAAGGATGCCCGCGATATGGTCTTTTTGTTCTGGGTCATTGCCATCGGATTGGGTGCTGGCACCCTATATTGGTCGTTGACCACAGCGGGATCGTTTCTCTTAGCTGTGCTTACCGTCCTGCTTCACCATATGCACAAACGGCAGAAGCCTCGCCTGGATTATGTTCTAGTCCTAGGCGGCGAAGAACCCGCAAACATGAATAGTTTGGAAACGCTGGCCACTCCCTACTGCACCCAGCTCCAAATGCGATCCTATGACGTTCAAGGAACCACCTGGGAAACTGTTTACGAACTACAGCTCTCCAGCGACGCATCCGCATCTGAGCTGGTGCGCACGCTC
>SLOZ01000285.1 GCA_007132255.1 Limnochordia bacterium
GTAACCGCCATTGACGGAACAAAGCTTTTTGGCAGTTATGTCAAACGCTGTCCTAAGTGTTTGAGCACAGTCATAAAGGGTAAGACGCATTACTATCACAGTGGAGCGGTGATGTCGACTGTTGGAGGCGGTCCGAAGCTTGTTATCGATTTCGAGATGTATAGTCCGAAAATTGACCCAACCAAGAAGGATGAAGGCGAGATAAATGCTGCAAAACGACTGCTCTCAAGAGTTTTAGATACCCACCGTACCTTTGTTGATGTTGTGGTTTATGATGCGCTCGTATGCAGTTCCAGCTGGTTAAACCACTGCATACAGGGTAAGGTGGATACTATTGTCAGGGTAAAAAAGAGCAACAACAAGAGCCTGCGGCAAGTCAAGAATCTCACCAACAAGTCAGAGCCAGGAGCTGTTTGGGAGAATGAAGAGGGCATCGAGAGGGTCTGCGTGTACGAGAAGACCTTCGCAATGAGCGGGGTAGAACAGCCACTTCGATTCGTGAAGTTTACGCTCAAGTATCCGAATAAGAAACGCTCTCAGATCATGATCGTAACGGCATCCATGGATATCAGTCTTGAGACTTTGTTCAAGATGATCAAAGCACGATGGAACATCGAGAACTGCATCTTTAACAATTTGAAGACGGAAGCAGCACTAGGCCACTGCTTTGTGCATGGTGGCAACGCCGTGGAAGCCATACTGTACTTGTTATTCACAGCTGCAAACCTATTCCAATTGTTCAAAGACAGACGGATCAAGAATCACGTACCGATCCAGAGAGAACTAGTCCGACTTCTGCTCAAAGGTTTATACATGTTGAAACACGACGCCCGGCTGATTTTTGACACTGGCTAGTAGAACTGTAACTGAATAGAGTGTGTGAAATATGGGGTAAGGGGAAGGTCTATCCAAAATCAGGAAATTACGGTGCATTTGATGGTTGATTTCGTGATGTTGGGTGAAAGATTGACGGATTAGAGGCAGAAGCTAGATTGCTCGTCTGGAAGTGCTCCAGATCGGCCGGCTTCTCTGGATGGCCAACTGGACAGCTCGTTTTGACAGCGAGTCCCTGGATGCTGTTGCCCGGAAGTATGGCGAGGTCTTTCGTAAATTCGCAGACAACGGGGAACTGCATCTGCCGCCCCAGTCGTAGTCAACACGGCCCTTACGCGGCGTCCGAACTCACGCTGCCGCAGAGACCCAGTCCAGCTTTGGCGAAGACACAATGCTTGATGCTTAGGGCTGACAAAACTGATAGGACCACAAAGAAGAACCAGCCACGGACACACGGTCAGTGGCTGGCTTTGGTAACGGGTTCTAGGCTCCGCCATAACGTTCTAAGATCAGTTGTGCCGAAATCTGCGGCGACTCCAGGATGGTTGGCGGACCCCTGCCGGGATGGGTGCCTCCCCACGAGGTAACAGTGGTCCCACTCTTCGAAGTGGTTGTGGTGGGGAACATCGTAGAGGCGGTCCAAACCCAGATAGAGCATAAGGGTGGGACAGCAATAATTCTTGCGGCGCATCCGCTGGTCGGTGTACTTGCGTCGGCGCTCCGGCTTGAACAAATGGGTCATGGCATGAGCAAAATCGGCATGGATGGTTACATCATCGGCCTTCACGACTTGACCATCGGCCAAACGTACACCCACCGCGCGACCGTCATCCACCAAGATTTCCACCACCGCCGTGGACAAGTGCAAACGTCCACCATTTTCCTCAAAGACCTTGGCCATGGCCTCGCTGATGCCGTGCGGACGACCCATGACGTGGTAAATGCCGCCGTGTTCCATAAACGAGCTCATGCTGAACGTGCCGCGGGATTCCCATGGGGACATGCCCAAATACTTAGCCTGGAATGTGAAGGCCATCCGCAGACCCTCATCGGCAAAACACCGGGCAAGCAGCCTTGTTTCATAGAGCACCATGCGTGGTTTATGACCGAGCGCGAAACGCCGTTTATCAGGCGTTTCCCCGAGGAGGCCCGTGAACGTTGGGCGTACGAATCAGTCATTTTTCGACGATCTCAACGCGGCGGTTGCGCGCACGCCCTTCTTCTGTGGTGTTGCTCATCACCGGAGCGGCAAATCCTACGCCTACGGCTGTCAGCTGCTCCTGGGGAACACCGTACTCATTGACCAACGCAGCAACCACAGCATTGGCTCTGGCCTCCGACAGGTCGAGATTCATGGCATAGCTGCCCACATTGTCTGTGTGACCGACGACCAGATAGCGGTTATCTGGATGTTCCTGCAAAAATGCGGCAATGACGGCCAAGGCCTCAGCGGACTCTGGAGTTATTTCGGAAGACCCTGTGGCGAAAAATATGTTGTACACTGCAGCGCGACCTTGTATCCGCAGGCCCTCCCTGAGCAGGTCCATGGTTATCATGCCCAGGTCCATGGGCTCGGTCTCCATGGTCACGATCTCAAAGTAGGTTCGGTTATCTTGGTTAGCAGCCCAGTGCCCTCTGCCGACACCGATCATGACGTAGACATCGGCCTCAGCTGTGGTTAGCCTACCAACTAGATACTCCGTCATCAGTTCAGGGAAACTGTTTTGCGTCATCACGTTAGTGGCCAAACCGCGATTATTGCGGTTTTCGCCGAATATGTTACGGAATCTTTCCTCGTCAATCGCGATGGCCTGCGGATCCCGGGTCATGAATAGGATTTCGCCATCCATATTGGCAAAGGCATTCTCGTAATTGCGGATTATTTCCAGGGGCGATCTTCCCTCTGGAGCCTCGAACCACAATCGGCGCAGCACTCCCTCGAGGGCCAGCGTCGTTTCCTCATCCACGACGATCCTAAGCTCCTCAAAGCCGAAGTCGTCATCATAAATCAACCTGCTTCCGTCGTAGATCGGTACAATCAGCTCAACATCTTCGGCAGCGGCTGCCCAGGATAGGCCAAGGAC
>SLOZ01000412.1 GCA_007132255.1 Limnochordia bacterium
ATCCCTGATTGGCTGGGGTGGCTTGGCCCGTGTCGTCCGCAGCAAGTTTATGTCGCTGCGGGAAGAGGATTTCATCATGTCAGCGCGCTTGATTGGCGCCAGTGAAAAGAGGGTCATCCTGCTGCACATGCTGCCTTCGTTCAGCAGCCATATCATTGCTTCTATCACGCTGGCTGTGCCGGGCATGATCTTGGCCGAGACGTCGCTGAGTTTTTTGGGATTAGGCATTCGGCCTCCGGCTATCAGCTGGGGTTCGCTGCTGCAGCAAGCGCAGAATGTGCGCAGTGTGGCTTTGGCACCGTGGCTTCTGACGCCTGCCCTGTTTGTTATCCTGACTGTATTGGCATTTAACTTCGTGGGTGACGGTCTGCGCGATGCAGCCGACCCGTACAGCGAACGTTGAGTCCCACAGACAGCGGCGCCGCCTTGCCAGTGCCGGAGTGGAAGGAGAAGAGGCCACCATGGAGCCATTATTGGATGTTCAAGATCTAAAAGTACACTTTTACACCAGCGAAGGCATTGTTCGCGCCGTGGATGGTGTCAGCTTTGTTGTCCAGCGACAGCGGACACTAGGTGTGGTTGGCGAAAGTGGCTGTGGAAAGAGTGTGACGGCTCGGTCCATTCTGGGATTGGCCGGCGAACGAGCACGAACCATTGCCGGTCGGATTCTCTACTATCCCCAAGAGGGTACTGTAAAGGATCTGACCCAGCTGCCTAAGGATGGCCGCGCCATCCGCTCCATTCGTGGCCGCGAAATCTCGATGATTTTCCAAGAGCCTATGGTTTCGTTGAGTCCGGTCCACACCATTGGTAACCAGATTATGGAAGTCCTCCAGCTGCATCACAAGGTCAAAAAACCAGAGGCCTGGAAGCAGGCCGTGGAGATGCTGCGTCGAGTGGGCATTCCGGAAGCCGAGGAACGGATTGATCGTTACACCTATGAACTAAGCGGCGGTATGCGGCAGCGAGCGATGATTGCGATGGCTTTGTGCTGCCAGCCGCGGCTGTTAATCGCTGACGAGCCCACAACCGCATTGGATGTCACCATCCAAGCGCAGATCTTGGAACTCATCGCAGAGCTCAAGGAAACCTTTCAGATGTCGGTTATGCTCATTACCCACGACCTCGGGGTCGTTGCCGAGGTGGCGCAGGACATGGTCGTGATGTATCTGGGCAAGGCTGTGGAAAAGGGTCCAGTCAAGACTGTACTCAACGATCCGAAACACCCATACACCCAGGCTTTAATTCAGGCGATTCCCAAGATCCAAAAACGCGGCCAGACAAAGCTTCATGCCATTGCCGGTGTTGTACCTGACGCTTACAACATTCCACCGGGCTGTGCATTTCACCCGCGCTGCAGTCGCTTCATGGCGGGTGTATGTGACAAGAATATCCCAGAAGATATTCAGATCAACGCCGAACACCAAGTGGCCTGCTTTCTGTACGGAGGTGCTGAACAATGAATGCTACACAATCTGAGACCTTAGTCGACGTCCGGCACCTTAAGAAGCATTTTCCTATTCACAAGGGGTTCTTCAAACGGCGAGTGGGTTCGGTCAAGGCGGTAGATGACGTATCGTTTGCCATTTATCGCGGTGAGACTTTGGGTTTGGTGGGCGAAAGCGGCTGTGGTAAGACCACGCTCGGGCGCTGCCTCCTGCGGGCTGTGGAACCCACAGCCGGGGATGTTCGCTTCCTAAAAGAAGATGGAAACGTTGTGGATGTTCTGCGGCTGCCTAAACAGCAGTTACGCGACTTGCGCCGGGATATGCAGATGATCTTCCAGGATCCATTTTCGTCATTAAATCCCCGCATGACGGTGAAGGATTTAGTCGGCGAGCCACTGTTCGTCAACGGTATCGCTAAGGGCCGTCATTTAGAAGAGCTTGTCATTGACATGATCGAGAAGGTGGGTCTGCGACCGCAGTATATGGATCGCTATCCCCATGCCTTCAGCGGCGGTCAGCGTCAGCGTATTGCCATCGCCCGGGCGCTGAGCCTCAATCCATCTTTCGTGGTCTGCGACGAAGCCGTTTCGGCCTTGGATGTATCGATCCAGGCGCAGATTATCAACTTGCTGGAGGAACTGCAGGACACATTGGACTTGACCTATCTCTTCATTTCCCATGACCTCAGTGTCGTGAAGCACATTACTGACCGCATTGCCGTCATGTACTTAGGTCGCATTGTGGAGATGGGAACCACGGATGACATCTTTGAACGGCCGTACCACCCCTACACAGAGGCACTGCTTTCTTCGGTACCGCGGACCGATGGTGATGGCCGGGGGCCTCGCATCCTCCTGCAGGGCGAAGTTCCCAATCCATCACATCCGCCGCAGGGTTGTCATTTTCACCCGCGCTGTCGCTTTGCACAGGCTGTTTGCCGGGAGGAGAGCCCGGCACTGCAAGTTCTGCAGCAAGCCCATGGTGATAAACGGTTGGCGGCTTGCCATTTCGCCGAACAGTTGGAACTAGAAGGGATTTTGGAATCGGACGAACTTACCATGTAAAGGAGTGATGTCTGCTGAGCACCTGCTGGTCGTTGGCGGAACCACAATAACGAATGGAGGGTATGAGAAATGGCAAAAGGTACGTTTGTATGGGTGTTGTGTGCATTGCTTTTGCTGGCATTGGGATCCGTTGTGCCAGCTCAAGATAACGTTTCTTATGAGCAGGTTCAGTTCAAGACTGCTGCCGAGTTTGCTGAGGCTACCGGTGAGGAGATCACATCGTACCAAGAAGCACCGCAACTAGCCGACTTGGTGGCCCAGGGTGCCCTGGCTCCCGTCGCCGAGCGGTTGCCTCGCGAACCGGCTGTTATGCGTCCGCTGGATGAAATCGGTACGTATGGCGGAACCTTCCGCCGTGCATGGCGAGGCCCTGGTGACCACTGGGGGATTCGGCAAGAAC
>SLOZ01000367.1 GCA_007132255.1 Limnochordia bacterium
ATTATATCCTGGACAGTCTCGCTGGTCAATCCAAAAGGTCCGAGACAGCAAGGTAGTGGCGCCCCTGAAGCAAGGCTTCTCTGCTCCACAACAGCCGAATGTTCGGGGTACAAGCAGCCGGAGTTGGCCGACTCAGAGTTAACTCAAGCCACGGCTTCGCTTGCGCCGGGTAACCCATTCACCCATATCCATTGGCGGTGGTACGATCTTGTCTTCGGGCTTGAGCTGCAGAGTCGCAGCCTTGGTAGGACATGCTGTAACACAAAGCCCACACCCAATACATTGTTCAGCATCCACGACAGCAAGACCGGCGCTCAACCTAACCGCAGCGACTTGGCAGCGTTTCACGCAACGACCACAGCCTGTGCAGCGATCCTCGGCGATGGTCGCATGATAGTTGGCCTGAGCAACTGAATCGGTCAGACCGAAATCGGTGATTCCTCGCAGAATACCACAGCAGCAGCCGCAGCAATTGCAGACGTAGCTGATCCCCTTGCCAACATTGCTCACAGTATGGACCAGACCGATCTCTTCAACGCTATCCAGAAAAGCCAAGGCTTCGGCGCGCGTGATGGTTGATGGGCTTTCGGGCCGCTCGGAGATGGAAAAATTAAGGCATGTCGGCATCGGGAACGCGCACTGCTCTTCACTGACTAGGTTATGCTGTTTTCGACAAACACAATCGATGAGGTGGAAACTGTTGGCGCCTTCAAGAAAGGCCTTCACATCATCGTAGGGCAGGATCCATTCCTGTTTCGTCGCTCCGCTGACAGGGACAACACGATGTATATTCGGATCTGGCTGCATAATCCCCGCTAAGCCTCTGGTCTGCTCCATGTAGTGTTCAACAAGGTGCGCAAACTGATGGGCGTCCTCACCGTCAAGACGATGCATCGTGACCTCGTAGCTTCCAACCACAAAGTGATGAAGGCAAAATCGGTCTTCACCATGGTCTTTCCAATAAAGGATCAAACCTTTCTGTGCCATCGTCTGGATGAGACCGTGTAGCCTCCAACGATGGCAGACCGGCCTTCTGGGCAGCGACAGCCACCGTATCCCAGGAATCATTCATTAAGGCTGCCATTCTGGCTTCCTGCGGTGTGAACATCAATTGTAGTATCTCTAGTTCCACATTAGACTCGGTGCGCGGGAAGCCCTGCGGAAGCGCATTCAGGGCCTGGGTTAGTTTTTCAAAATATTCGTTCACAAAATCCCCTCCCATTCTTTGCGGCCGTTACACGAGCCACCAAAGCGCCAAGATGCCATTGCCGATCGGAGGCGTCTTCCGACGGAACCAAGGCAAAGGCAGAGTTTCGTCAACAGCCTAATGAACAACATGGCTTCATAAATGACGTTGCCTTCCATCTCTTCCCTTCCGCATTGGATTCAAGTTGGCGCACAAAAGTGCGCCTGCGTTAATCAGCGGTTCCATCACGGTACCCAATAACCACGGGGAACCTGAAATGATGTCGTTTCACTAACAGACAAGCCCTGGATAAGCCAAACTCCATCAATCTGCTGCCACAGCACAGACGCCTGTACACTCTGGGAGAGTGGCAGACTGTCCCCCTCATAGGTCAGTAACCCACGGATAATCCACTCAAACACAAGCTCAGCCGTTTGCCCCTGAATACTGAGTACGGGCTCTTCCGCCTTTGGATAGCCCACAGTGGGAAAGAAATCCGGGTCGGAACCGGCATCGTCGAGATACGCCAACCAGTCGGCTTCATCTCTTGTATGAACGAAAAGCAGCTGCTGAAGCAGAGTCAAATCCAGTGCATCCAGGTTATCCACAGCACTCCATCCATGCTCTTCAGCGACATCCAAGGCCGAATAGATCTGGCTCTGTGACAAGGTGCGCGTCCGATAGTAGCTATTGCCAAAGGACGCAGGTGTCACCTCAATGACGTCTTGGACCAACGTGTGTTTGATGGAGAACTCCTCCGTGTAGTACCCAAAAATCCCGTCAAAAAAGTCGTGCACATCCTCAAGATTGGCTTCTTCGTCAAAGTCCCACTCAAGATCATACACTATCGCTTCGCTCCATTGTTTCCAAATGGCCGCAGCATTCTGATTCTGGGTAACACCGGATCCTGACCCGGAACACCCCGTTAGAAATACCAGGAGCACCAGCGCCACAGCAACAGCAAAGAGGCTTTTCACAATGACATCATCTCCTTTCTAACAAATTGGGTCAGAGGACGCCGAACAGGCGTTCTTGGGACTTGATGACAGACCACGAGCCGTCCACTTCAAGACTCTGCCCCAGCCCGAGCTCGGGTTAACGTGGTCACAAAAATACGTGACAAAACCATTTCGCGGTTCCTGTTTTCTTCTCCAATGTCACTTGGGAACGGTGGACACCAAGGTTGTGTCGTCTTATGGAACCTTCACATCTGGTATCCTGATATCTGACACGAGGCCGGACGAGAGTTCATGGCTTTCTTGGGCTCCCTCCGGCAGCTCTAATACTACTCCTGGCGGCAGCGTTGGCTTTAGCGAATCGCGATCGATGATAACTCTGGGAACCGTATCGGCCAAGATCGCCGCCGAACAGGCCAACACCAACAGGAACACCAACACCAAGATCTAGGGTTTTACCGAAATCACCATGCCTCACCATCTCCTCTCAAAATGTCAAAATTGTCCGCTACCCTGCAAGCGCGCCAAACAGGGCTCACCTAGATGTGGCCCGAAGTGTCTGTTGATTCGATGGCAGCGTTACGATTGCTATCAAGAGCAACACCGAATGCATAACTGCAATGTCTGACCAGGAGTTGCGGATGATGGCTGGCCACGTTTTGTGGATATTTATTTATTCTATATTTTTAGTTAAAAACCTTTTAATTCTTTATCTTCTCCCCATTCTTCTTCCTGTTCATTTTGACGTCTCCAATCCTGATTCGG
>SLOZ01000313.1 GCA_007132255.1 Limnochordia bacterium
CATCGTGGCTTCGCGTCTTTTGGAACGTTATTACCGCCCCATCGTTGTGATCTCAATAGACGACAGTGGTCTGGGTAAGGGTTCAGCCCGTAGTATCGAGGGCTTTCACCTGTTCCAAGCGCTGCAGAAGTGCCGCTCGCTTTTAGTGCAGTTTGGCGGTCATGCCATGGCTGCTGGCCTCACAGTGGTGTCGGACAACCTTGCTGAACTTCGACGCCAATTGTCCGAGGAAGCACAAGCGACCCTAATGCCGGAGGATTACATTCCCGAGGTATTGATTGATGCCGAACTGCCGCTGGAACGTGTCACGGAGGGTCTGGTGGAACAGCTTGACCGTTTGGAACCTTGTGGAATGAAGAACCCGGCGCCGGTTCTGCAGGTGGAAGCATCGGTTCTCGATTGCCGTCGAGTTGGCCGGGATCAGAGCCATGCCAAACTGAAGCTTCAGGATGGCAGCCATACAGCGCTGGACGGCATCGGGTTCTCATTGGCCGAGAAATGCGAAGCCTTAGCGTATTCCCATGATTGGATGCGATTTCTTGTCCAACCACAGGTAAACGTCTGGCAGAACCAACGCTCGCTGCAGCTGCAGGTTTTTGACATGCAGCCGGTACCTGCCGGCTTGACAGTCGTTCAGAACTGGCTCCAGCAATATCCCTGGTCGCTATCCAGCGATCACCGCCGGCTGCCTACAAAAGACGCAGGTTTTTCCCAGAATGGTGTGGATTTGGCCCAACGTTTGGTGGATGCCCGCGGTCATTGGCAGAAATACCGATGGCTTGTGGAAAACTGCCAACCAACCCTGCCGCTTTGGTTGATTGTCCATACGGCTGAAGAGGCCCTGCACGTGTGCCGCGAGCTTCGCATCGCCTATCCTGGGAACCCCAGCCACATCGGTTTCGCACACGGTCTGTTGTCCGAGGCAGAGCTTGAGCAGATCCGGCATGCCTTAGTCGCTGGGGAACTGCGTTGGGTGGTGGCCACCAGTGAACTCGAGCTGTGGGCCGATATAACTTGGCACAGTGTTATCCACTGGTTCCCGCCGCTGCGAAGTGCGGATTGGTATCGTCACTTGGAATCGGACGTCCAGAGGGTAGTGGCACTGTTCGGTGCTGATGATGCTGCCAGACTGCAGGTTCAGCTTCAGCAGTCATTCCCAGATCGCCTGCAGTTAGCGCAGCTGTATAGAGCTTTTTTGGGGGCAGTAAGTCCTCTCTCATGGCAGATGGTTGAAACGTCGGCCGCCAGCGTCTCGGTGGAACTTGGTCTGGAGTTCGCCTTGGCGGTGTTTTCGGAGATGGAGCTTATCCGAGTCGTTGACGGCAGTGTCGTGCTGTTGCCGCCTCCTGAGAAGAAACTAGACTTGAATTCGTCGGTTTTGTATAATGAGGGTATGGAAAAACGCCAGCAGTATCTGGATTATGTGCGGGGCTGCATGGAAAGGGGACTCATACATGAACTTAAAGGACACGATTCGCGTGGTACCTGATTTTCCCAAAGCGGGGATCAGCTTCAAGGATATCACCACGCTGCTTCGCAATGCCGAAGCGCTGCGGCAAGCAGTGCAGCTCATGGCTGACTACGCAAGAGAACGCCGGGTCGATATGATTTTTGGCGTCGAATCCAGGGGATTCATCTTAGGTGCGCCATTAGCCTATGAACTGGGACTGGGGTTTGCCTTGATCCGCAAACCGGGGAAACTACCGGGAGAGGTTCTACGTGTGGACTATGATCTGGAGTATGGAAGCGATGCTTTGGAGATTCATAAGGATGCAGTGGAACCAGGCGCCCGTGTACTCATCGTTGATGATCTGCTGGCCACGGGTGGAACGATCAGTGCTGCCGCCCAATTAGTGGACAAGTTAGATGCCGAAATCGCAGGAATTGCGTTTTTGATCGAGTTGGAATTCTTAAAGGGTCGTGACCGATTGGAAGGTTACGATATTTTGACCCTAGTTCAGTACCAAGACTAAGCCCAGGAAGGTGACACTTTGGACGTTCAGGCCTTGATTGATCGGGTTACAGAGTATTATCCGCGAGCCGATGTAGACTTTTTGACAAAAGCATATGAATTCTCGCAAAAAGCCCATGAAGGACAGCTTCGGGAATCTGGCGACCCGTATTTCCGGCATCCCTTTGAGGTGTCGATGATCTTGGCTGACTTGGAACTGGACGTGGAAACCATTGCCGCTGGGCTTCTTCACGATGTCTTGGAGGACACGCCCGTTACCCGCGAAGAGATGGAGCGTGAGTTCGGTACCCAAGTGATGCTGCTGGTTGATGGCGTCACGAAGTTGGAGAAGCTGCCTTTCCGCAATCGTATGGAACGTCAGGCGGAGAATCTGCGCAAGATGATGTTCGCCATGGCCAAGGATATCCGAGTTATTCTTATTAAGTTAGCTGACCGGCTCCACAATATGCGAACACTGCGTCATATGCCCCCGGATAAGCAGGTCAAAGTGGCCCAAGAAACATTGGACATTTTTGCTCCCTTGGCCCACCGTTTAGGGATCTGGAAGATCAAGTGGGAAATGGAAGATCTGGCCTTTCGTTATATCGCCCCCAAGGATTACTATTCTTTGGTGAATAGTATTGCCAAGAAGCGGCAACAAAGAGAGGGTGATCTGCAGCGGGTCATGGATATTGTCCGTGAAAAGATCGAAGATCTAGGAGTTTCGGGGGATATTCAAGGTCGACCTAAGCACCTCTACAGTATTTACCAGAAGATGCAGCGGCAGAACAAATCCTTGGATGAGATTTATGATCTCATGGCAGTACGCGTTGTTGTCCATTCGGTCAAGGACTGCTACGCTGTCCTGGGTGTCATTCATACACTTTGGAAACCGATTCCTGGGCGGTTCAAGGATTACATTGCTATGCCTAAACTCAATATGTACCAGTCA
>SLOZ01000181.1 GCA_007132255.1 Limnochordia bacterium
ATAATATCGTCACGACAAGCGATCACATTGGCCAAATCCGCCGTGCCCTCTTTGATAATCTCTTGGGCATTGCCGGTCCAAACATTGGTTCCATGCGACAGGCCACTGATCATCACGAGTTCACTGAAGGTTTTTGGACGAGTCTCGATGAGCATCTGGCGCACAAACCGAGTCCCAAACTCTGGAATTCCTAAGGTCCCTACCGACGTACCGATTTGTTCTTCGGAGATACCCAAAGCTTTGAGGGACGAAAAGATACTCATGGTTTCCGAATCATCCAATGGGATGGACAACACATCAATCCCCGTGATATCTTCGAGCATGCGCAGCATAGTTGGGTCATCATGGCCTAGTATGTCAAGCTTTACAAGACTGTCATGAATAGCATGGTAATCAAAGTGTGTCGTAATAATGCCATTGGAGCCATCGTTGGCTGGATACTGAACTGGAGTAAAATCAAAAATGTCCATATCCCCAGGAACGACCATCATACCACCAGGATGTTGGCCGGTTGTGCGACGAACACCCGTGATCTTTTTTAACAAGCGGTTGATTTCAGCGTTGCGCCGCTGCTGCCCCGTCTGCTCCAACCATTTGCGAACGAAACCGTACGCTGTCTTGTCGGCTAGCGTACCAATGGTGCCTGCTCGGAACACATGGTCGCGCCCGAACAACTCCTCTGTGTAACGATGTACCTGAGACTGGTATTCACCGCTGAAATTGAGGTCTATATCGGGCACCTTGTCACCATGGAACCCCATGAACACCTCGAACGGAATGTCGAAACCCAGTTTCTTCAGAGGCGCACCACAGGTTGGGCACTCCTTCGCCGGGAGATCAGCCCCCGTGCCTACGGAACCGTCTTCGAAAAATTCAGCCCAATTGCAGTCGTGACAGACATAATGCGGCGGAAGCGGGTTCACTTCCGTAATGTTGCACATGGTGGCAACCAACGACGAACCCACCGAACCGCGGGAGCCCACCAGGTAACCGTCATCCAGCGATTTCTTGACCAACTGATGCGCAATCCAATACAGCGGTGCATAGCCGTTGCCAATAATGGACTTCAGTTCGCGATCCAAGCGTTTTTCCACGATCGCAGGCAGTACATCCCCGTAAATCGATCGGGCAGTGGCATAGGCCATGGTAGTCAGTTTTGCTTCAGCATCTGGGATCTGTGGTGGAAAAAGACCCTGCGGTACCGGTGTCAATTCATCGATCTCCGCAGCGATCGCATTGGGATTGTCAATAACAACAGCCTTCGCAGCAGGCTCGCTGAGATAGGAAAACTCGTCCAACATCTCCGCCGTTGTTCGAAAATACAAAGGCGCTTGATGCTCAGCATCCTCAAAACCTTGACCTGCCAAAAGCACAGTGCGAGCCACTGCGTCAACAGGCCGCAGAAAATGGACATCACCTGTGGCAACAACGGGTTTACCCAACTCCACACCGAGATCGACGATAGCCTTGTTCAGTGTTTCAAGCTCGGCCCGACTCCGGACGTGCTCAGTTCCCACAAGAAACTCATTGTTCCCGATCGGTTGAATTTCTAAGTAGTCGTACATGGAAGCAACTTCGCGAGCGCGACCATCCTTGCGGAGCAGGGACTGGTAGACTTCCCCCGCTTCACAGGCTGAGCCCAAGATCAGCCCTTCCCGATATTCCAGTAACAAGGTGCGTGGTATGCGGGGGCGACGATAAAAATGATCCATATGAGCTGCTGAAACCAACCGGTACAAGTTCTTAAGCCCCGCCTTATTCTTGGCGAGGATAATAATATGGTAGGGGCGGTCCTTTTCATCATCGCAGAGATAGCCTTCTACACCATAAAGGATCTTGATACCATGCTTTTTACCAGCCCAATACGCTTCCGGGAAGGCTTGAATGACTCCGTGATCGGTGATTGCCACAGCAGGATGGCCCCACTGTGCAGCCTGTTTGACGGCATCGTTTACGTCGATGGTTCCGTCCATACCGCTCATCTTCGTGTGCAGGTGAAACTCGACTCGTTTCACGGGAGCCTCATCACTGAGACCCATCACTGCGGCAGCCGGGTTGATCTGATTCACCATCATCGACAGTTCACCATCATAATTCTGATACTGGACATGACCCTTAACGGTAAGGCGTTGGCCGATGGAGACGTCGGGTACATCACCGCCAGGATCGCTGAAGAACTTGCACGTCAAGGAGTCGCTGCCATCGTAAATGTCGAACATGTGCAGTAACTTCCCAGACCGAGTCTCTCGAACATCGTTAGCGAAAACCTCACCCTGGAGTACGATATCTCGCTCCTCATCCGTGATATCTTTGATGGGAACGGGCGTCTCAGTGATTTTCTGAGTGAGTTTGGCTCGGCTGCGGCGACCGCGGCGGCCATTGAACCCAGGACCGCCATTGTTACCACCATTGTTGCCCCCATTAGAGCTGGAACTAGGGGCTGCGGTGTCTTTGTTGACCATGGGTCCGTTGAAGCTCTGCATAACCTTTGCCATGTAGTCATCCTCGGTCGTTTCCCAACGAAACTCGACTCGTTCCACTTCCGGGCGTTCTTGCGGTTCGACGGCTTCTTCCGGCTTGGCGGGCGCTTCCGGCGCGGGGGGCACAACGGCCACCTGCGGCTCGGCCGGTTCGGGCCCCGCCCGATCGGGCCGCACCCCGAACCCATCCGTCGCCGCCCAAACGGCCACCAGCACACAGCCGGCCAGGACCAACACGGCCAGGGCTCGAACCAACACCCGCTTCCTTGGCGGATCGCGGAGGTACTCGGGCACGGCGGGCTTCTCGCGCCGGCGGACCTCGGCCGCCTGCTCGGCTTCGACGGCCACTTCGGGCAGCCGGTACATGCGTTCTCGGGCCGCCGGGTCGATCTCGACCGGCTCGACCTGGGCC
>SLOZ01000186.1 GCA_007132255.1 Limnochordia bacterium
TAAGAGGAGGATTTTTGTGAAGAAGCATTTAGTTTTAGTCTTGGCAGCACTTTTGGTTGTCGGTTCCTTCGGGTTTTTGGCCAGTGCGCAAGAACCTATTGAAATTCGTGTCGCTTGGTGGGGCTCGCAGGATCGTCATAACCGTACATTAGCAGCCATTGATCTGTTTGAAGAGAAGTATCCACACATTACGGTGGAATCTGAGTTTACCGGTTGGGCCGGCTATTGGGAGCGGATTGCATCGCAGGCCGCAGGCCGCAATCTGCCTGATGTGTTCCAGCAGGATATGCAGTATCTCGACATGTACAACAGCCGTGATCTGATGGTTGACATGTACGAGTTTGTCGAATCCGGTATCTTTGATCTGACTCATGTCGACGAAAGCGCCCTTGTGGGTGGTATCATTGACGGTGCCCTGATTGCCGTTAACTTGGGCAGTAACTCTTTAGTCGGCATTTATGACCCAGCCATCTTTGCAGAGGCTGGCGTTGCTGAACCGACTCCGGACATGACATGGACCGACTGGATGGAAAAGGCACGTGCTATCCATGACGCTACAGGCGTTTACGCCGCCGGCGGTTTCCCGGGTGGTCCTTTCCATGGGTTCCGGCATTATCTGCGTCAGCGTGGCTTGACACTGTACAAAGCAGACGGAACCGGACTGGGCTATGACGATAACCAGTTGTTCATCGACTACTTCACCATGGAAATGGATCTTGTCGATGAAGGCGTGATTCCAGGAACCGATATCCGCAATGAAGTTACCAGTGTCGAGAACGAATTAATCGTCTTCGGTCAGGCTGCCACTGCATGGCCGCACAGTAACCAGATTGTAGCCATGTCCGCTGTGGCTGACCGTCCTCTGAAAATGGCACTGCTGCCCAAGGATGAGAACCAGGTTCAAGAAGGTCAATACCTGAAGCCTTCGCAGTTCTTCTCCATTGCGTCCACATCCAGTCCGGCGCATCAAGAAGCAGCCGCTATGTTCGTAGACTTTTTCACCAACGATCTTGAAGCCAACCAGGTTCTCTTGGCCGAACGCGGTGTTCCGATCTCTCGTGAAGTCCGCGCTGGTTTGGCTCCGGACCTGACAGATGTCCAGCAGATGATGTTTGACTACATCGATCTGGTTGTGGACAACAGCAGTCCCATCGATCCTCCCGAGCCGGGTGGTCACAATGAAGTGAACCGCCTGTTGGACGACTTGGTGGATATGATGATGTTTGGTGCTATCAGTATTGAAAACGCAGCGCAGCGTTTCATGACAGAATCGAACCGTATTCTGGAAGCTGCCGCTCGTTAAGATCTCCTTGACCAGCCACCTGAGCGCACGGGCGCTTGGGTGGCTTTTCTTCTAGAAAGAAGGCTGCGACAGCAACGCCGGGGCGCAGCGATTGCGGCATTGAATTCTTTTTCGAACGGACTCGTATCTGGTTGCAGGAAGCTATCTGCGAAGAGCGAAACCATACATATACCGGAATACAGACCATGTGTTCCGCAATATGAAACAGAGGGAGCGTGTTTTCGTGGAGAAGTTCAAAATTCTGCAGCGAATCCATCATGTAGGCGTGGTGGCTGTTGTGCGAGCCGAATCCCCCCAAATGGCCGCAGATATTGCCAGAGCTTGTATGGCTGGCGGCGTTGATGCCATTGAAGTGGCCTTCACTGTACCGCAAGCGCACCGGGTCATTGCCGGTCTCAATGATGAGTTCACCAGTGCAGATCTTCTAGTTGGTGCCGGAACGGTCATGGACAGTGAAACGGCCCGTATCGCCATCTTGGAAGGAGCCAATTACGTTGTGGGCCCAGCTTTTGACTGGGAGACAGCTAAGTTGTGCAACCGTTATCAGATTCCATATATGCCGGGTTGTTTTACGATCAAGGAAATGGTCACCGCCATGGAAGCCGGTGCCGACGTGATTAAGTTATTCCCAGGCAATGCCTTTGAACCGGGTATTGTCAAGGCCATCAAAGGGCCCCTGCCGCAGGTGTCAATCATGCCCACGGGCGGTGTTAATCTAGACAATGTTGACCAGTGGATCAAGAATGGCTGCTTTGCAGTGGGTGTTGGTGGTGAACTTACCGCGGGCGCTAAGACCGGCGATTACCAGAAGGTGACGGACATGGCTGCCAAGTTTGTGGAAGCGGTGCGCACGGCGAGGAACTGATGAATTTGCAGAGTAAGCAGCTTGTTGAGCTTTATGCGGTTGTACTAAACGCCGTTTGGAAGGGGAGGTTTACTTGACTAAGAAAGTTGTAACCCTTGGGGAAATTATGCTGCGGCTGTCGACACCGAGTTATCAGCGGTTTACGCAGGCGGAATCCTTTGACGCGGTCTATGGCGGCGGCGAGGCCAATGTTGCTGTATCGCTGGCCAACTACGGCCTCGACTCGTATTTTGTGACCAAACTTCCGGAAAACCCGTTAGGCCAGAGCGCCCGCAACCATCTGCGGCGCTTCGGTGTTCGGACAGACTTCATCCAATGGGGTGGACAGCGGTTAGGAATCTACTTTTTGGAAACCGGCGCATCGATGCGCGCCTCGAAGGTTGTCTATGACCGCGCGCATTCGTCCATCGCTGAAGCGGCGGTCAGTGATTTTGACTTTGATGCCATCTTTGCTGACGCCGATTGGTTCCACTTTACGGGAATTACACCGGCCCTCAGTGCCGCTGGAGCGCAGTTGACCGAAGCTGCCTGCCAAGCGGCTCAATGGCACGGAGTCAAGATCAGCGTTGACTTGAACTATCGGAAGAATCTCTGGACTCCGGCAGAGGCGCAGAAGGTGATGACCGGCCTTATGCAATACGTCGACGTCTGCATCGGTAATGAAGAAGATGCAGAAAAAACGTTGGGTTTCAAGCCTGGCAACACAGATGTGACCAAGGGAAGTTTGGAGCTGGAAGGCTACAAGAGCATGTTCCAAGAGCTGCGAGAACACTTTGGTTTCGATATGGTGGCTACGTCGCTGCGGGAAAGTATATCTGCCAGTGACAACGGCTGGTCGGCGCTGGTTTATGACGGCAAAGAGTTCTATCAGTCCCGCAAATACGATATCCGGATTGTCGATCGGGTGGGCGGCGGCGACTCGTTTTCCGCCGGGCTGATTTACGGACTGCTTAACAACATGAACCAAAACGATGCTTTGGAGTTCGCTGTGGCAGCATCAGCATTGAAGCATACCATTCCAGGAGACTTTAATTTGATGGAACTGGATGAAGTCATGAAACTAGTGCAGGGAGATGCCTCCGGCCGTGTGCAGCGATGAGAAGCCAGTAACGTACCGGCCTCACGGCTCGCAGGAGCGGCCTCGCGACTATATCCAATCGTTGGACCGAGCTGTCGAAATTCTGGAATATCTTGCGTTTTCTAAGGAAAGCCGGGGTCTGCTGGAAATCAGTAAGGCCCTGCAACTGCACAAAACCACGGTTCATCGAATCTTGGGTACGCTCAGCCACCGTGGATATGTCCAGCAGGATCCGGAGACCTCGCGTTATCGCATTGGTCTGCGGCTCTTGGAGATCGGTGATGCGGCTTTGCAGAACTTGGATCTGCGGCCACTGCACCCTTTTTTGCAGGAACTGATGCAGCACTCCCAGGAGACCGTGCATTTGGGCGTCCTTGAAGACTATGAGATCGTCTATGTGGACAAGGTGGAGTCCAAAGAAACTATTCGCATGTATTCCCGTCTTGGCCACAGGGTCCCAGCGCACTGTACCAGTATGGGTAAGATGATCTTGGCCCACTCCCCACAGGCTCTGGTTCGGAGCTTGGCAGCAGAAAAGGGCCTACCGAAGTTCACAGCGAACACGATTGTTGATGAAGAGACGTTGGGCCACCATTTGGATGAGGTGCGTCTCCAGGGCTATGCTGTGGATGACGAGGAGTACGAGCAGAACATCCGCTGTATAGCTGGTCCTGTGTTCGATTACAAGGCCAAGATTGCAGCGGCCTTTAGCATATCTGGGCCCAAGTTCCGGATGACCAGCCAGCGGCTGCGGGAGTTGGCACCGCTGGTGAAAGAGTACTCTCAGATCATGTCCCGGGCCTTGGGAGCGGTGGATTGATCCGAAACGCAATCGAGACGTGGTGATTGGAGCACTGCATTCCATGGAGTGAAGCAAGAGTATCTTTGCAGGAGATCCTTAAAGGAGGTAAAGAAATGTCAGAACGCAAGCGTTATGCACAGGTGGGCGTCGGCGGGCGAGCTCGCTTTTTCTACGAAGCCGTTGCCGGTGATTTTGCTGACCGGGCGCAGTTGGTTGGTTTTTGTGATGTGAACCAAACGCGCATGGATTTTGCCAATACACTGCTCCAAGATAAACACGGCATTGAGCCGGTGCCAACCTACACATTTGACCAGTTTGATGCTATGATCGCCAATGAGAAGCCAGAAGTGGTTATCGTCACTTCAGTGGACCGCACGCACCATAGGTATATTATTCGCGCTATGGAGCTGGGCTGCGATGTGATCACGGAAAAACCAATGACCACAGATGAGCGCAAATGTCAGGCGATTTTGGACGCGCAGAAGCGCACCGGACGAAGTCTGCGGGTCACCTTCAATTACCGCTATGCACCGCACAACACAAAGATCCGTGATCTGATCATGAACGACACCATCGGCAAAGTGAATTCGGTTCACTTTGAATGGCTGCTCAATACGCAGCATGGTGCTGATTACTTCCGTCGCTGGCACCGCGACAAGCGCAACAGTGGCGGACTGTTGGTGCACAAGTCCACGCATCACTTCGATCTTGTCAACTTCTGGTTGGCTACGAAGCCAGAGACGGTGTTTGCCATGGGTGATCTGATGTTTTACGGACGGGAGAACGCCGAGGAGCGCGGCATCACCAAATTCTACACGCGGGCCCACGGCAGTGAAGCGGCTAAGGATGATCCATTTGCCATTCAATTAGAAGACAATGAAGGTCTGCGGCGCATGTATTTGGAGGCTGAGAAGGACGATGGTTACCAGCGTGATCAAAGTGTGTTTGGCGACGGTATCAGCATCGAAGATACATTGGGAGTAATGGTTCGTTACAAGAATCGCGCCATCATGACCTACTCGCTCAACGCCTATATGCCCTGGGAAGGCTACCGGGTCATGTTCAATGGTACGAAGGGCCGGATTCAAGTGTCCATTGTCGAGCAGTCGTATATCAACTCCGGTGGCGACAAAGCCATGGAAGGTGCCATTAAGCAGAAGAGCATCGCTGTGTTCCCCATGTTTGCTGAACCGTATGAGGTAACTATCGAGGAAGGCGCTGGCGGGCACGGCGGTGGCGATCCGGTTCTGCTGAACGATCTCTTCGGTGATCCGCAGCCGGATCCCTATGAACGTGCTGCTTCCCACGTGGATGGGGCGATGTCAATTCTTACCGGAATTGCCGGCAATAAAGCGTTGGCTACGGGTAGGCCCATTACAATCAAAGACTTGGTTGAATTTTAGCAGGATTGGATGCCTGTGAAACCCACATTTTAGGAGGGCAAAACAGTGAAACTATCCTTTAGTACGTTGGCTTGTGCAGATTGGTCGTGGGATGAAATCTTAACTGCGGCTCGGGATTGGGGCTATGACGGCATCGAACTGCGTTTGGCCGAACCCCATGTGTCGGTAGAGTTTTCCCAGGAACAGCGAAGCGAAGTCAAGAAGAAGGTAGAGAATTACGGTCTTGAGATCTCGTGCTTGGCAGCTTATACAAGATTTCATTCACCGGATCCTGAAGTACGGGCGAAGAACGTCGAGGATCTCCATAGTGCCATTGATCTGGCAGCGGATCTCGGTGCTCCGTTCGTGCGCAGCTTTGGCGGCGATCCCCGCAATCCAGAACCTATGGAGAAGGTCACGAAGTGGATTTCTGATGCCTTTGTTGAAGTGGATGATCACGCTCAAAAACGCGGCATTAAGGTCCTTCTAGAGACCCATGATATTCTCAGCAAAGGCAAAGATGTCCGAGCTGTATTCGAACACAATCCGCAGATTACGGCCGGAGTTGTTTGGGATGTGAAGCATTCCCTGGTGCATGGAGAAACCCTGGCCGAGACCATGGATTATCTGGAAGGACGCATTGAACACATTCATTTGAAGGACTGGATCCAGATCCCTGAGCAGGATGAACACCTCATTCTCTTAGGAGCTGGCGAGATGCCTACCCAAGACGCGGTGCGCAAACTGGAAGATATAGGCTATACCGGGTATCTGTCCTTGGAGTGGGAAAAACTGTGGCATCCTGAGATTACCGATTCGCATGTGGCGATTTACCAGTATGCGTGGTACATGAAGCGATTATTGGCAGACTTGCGCCGTTAGGGCGAGTTTGTTGGTACTCGATGAAGGAGGAGACTAGATGAAACCAGTGGCATTTGCTGTGGTGGGCGTCCGGAACTTTGCCGCCACGCATATTAAGAACATCCGCCGGTTGGCCGCCGAAGGTGGCGCGGAGCTGGCAGCCGTCGTGATTGCTGATCAAAAACGCAACCGGGCCGAGATGGAAAAACTGCAGTCAGAGGGTGTTAAGATCTTCCCCAGCTTCCAAGCTCTCTTGGATGAGGGTAAGGGTCTAGTGGACATTATTACGCTGCCGGTGACGATCCCTACGCATTTTCCGTTAGCGGTCCAAGCTATGCAGGCCGGCTATAACGTGGTCATGGAGAAGCCGCCGGTCCCTACCATTGAACAGATGGATAAACTGCGTGCCGTGGAACGAGAAACAGGGCAGTTCTGCTGTGTCGGTTTTCAGTTCATCCATGCCCGGTCGATTCGTCGGCTGAAGGAAGTCCTGCTGTCTGGCAAGTTGGGCACCCTCAAGGATCTAGCCTGTAAAGGTTATTGGCCGCGCGACGTGGATTACTATTCTCGCAATGCTTTGGCGGGACGCAGCGTGCTGGATGGGCAGCTCGTCTTGGATGGACCGATGCACAACGCTCTGGCACATTTCTTGAACAATATGCTGTTCTTAAGCGGCCGGGACATGCATAGCAGTGCTGAACTCAAAACGGTGCGAGCCGAGTTGTACCGCAGTCGTGACTTCATTACTTCCGATGACACCAGCTGTTTCCAAGGAACCACCGTGGATGGCGTGGACATTTGTTTTTACGTGACCCATTCATCCAAGGAACAGGTAGACCCCTACATGGAAATTCGCGGTACTAAGGGCACAGCGACCTGGAGTTTCAAGGAGCAGGTTGTCATCACGACCGATGACGGTGAAGAGATGACCTTCGATAACGAAGGGGTGGATCCTTGGGTGGAAGTCATGCGGACCGCTGCTCGTGTCCACACAGGTGAACTGGATGCCCTCTACTGCACCTTAGATAACGCGCGCAGTTTTGTGGTAGCGATTAATGGTGCCTATCAATCAGCGCGACAAATCGTCAACATTCCCGAAGAGTTTTTGGTGCACCACGGTGAAGGCGGCAGTGCCAAGGTGGAGGTCAAGGATGTCACCGCGCTTTTGGACAAAGCCTTTGCTGCTCGCTCGCTATTGTCCGATGTTGCTGTGCCGTGGGCTGTACCGAGCCAGGTGTTCAATGTCGAGGGTTACAAAGCCTTTGATCCCTTTGCACCGTTGGCTGGACGTTAGAGTCGTTTGAGAGGGTGGAGGAAGCTATGAAGTTTTCGTATAAAACACTGCAGGATTTGCGCGCTGACGCCAAAGTGCTGCAGGTGACACTGCCGATTCAGGAAGACCTTGCGCCTTTGGCGGCACCGCTGGCTGTGAATGGCGGTCAAGTAGAGAATCGTCTCGGCATTCATCCCATGGAAGGCTGCGATGGCGAGAGCGATGGATCACCGGGTCCGCTGACTCACCGTCGCTACCAACGGTTTGCCGCAGGAGGCGCAGGGCTGCTGTGGTTCGAAGCCGTGGCTGTACACCCGCGCGGTATGTCCAACAAACGCCAACTGCGGATTACGCCGGAAAATGTAGACGCCTTTAAGGTATTGGTGGAAGAAATGCACAACACGGCAGCATCAGCTTGGGGCGGTCGGCCGTACAACGTGTTCCAGATGACCCATTCCGGCCGTTACGGTTTGGATAAACAGATCGCCGTGCATAGTCCGGAATTGGACGCCAAAGTAAAATTGGCAGCGGACCATCCGGTGATCACTGACGATGAATTGGAGGCGTTAGTGGAGCATTATGTGGCGGCAGCGAAGCTGGCCAAAGAGGCAGGGTTCGATGCCGTAGATATCAAGGGCTGTCACCGGTACCTATTGTCCGAGCTGCTGGGTGCGCATTCACGGGAAGGGCGCTATGGCGGCAGCTACGAAAATCGGACTCGGATGTTCCGCGACATCGCGCAGGCTATCAAGGGTGCCGTGGACATTGACTTGGCTATCCGCTTCAACAGCTACGATGCACTGCCCCTACCCTTTGGGTGGGGCTGCGACGAACAGGGAGAAGCGGATCTCACCGAGCCGAAGCAATTTGTGCGGGAGATGGAGCAGCTGGGCGTAGGTCTTTTCAATGTCAGTGCCAGTTCTCCTTACACTGCACCGCATATCAGCAGGCCCTACGATCAACCGGGCCGCTTCGGCTATCCGCCGCCGGAACCCCAGTTAAAGGGCGTAGCTCGGCTGCTGAATCTGGGTCGCGAAATAAAGCAGGAACTACCCAACAGTGTGGTTATGGGTACCGGCTACAGTTGGCTGCGGCATATGGCAGCGGAAGTGGCTGCCGGCACTGTCCAGGAAGGTTGGACAGATATCGTTGGTTTTGGCCGCGGCGCTTTTGCCTATCCAGATTTCGCCAACGACATTTTGCGAGGATCTGGCATGCAGCGATCCAAAGCCTGTATCACGTGCACGAAGTGTGCCGAACTGAAGGCCAGCAAGGCCTTATCCGGCTGTGTTGTGCGGGATAGCGAAGTGTATTTGGAGCCCTATCGGCAGTTGGATCAACTGTCGTAAGTGGGTTCAGGATAGAGCCGTTTCTGCGTGGTGGGAACGGCTCATTCTGCTTGGTTTAGCAGGAAGTGTGACAAGTGCAGTGAGGGCAGGTGTGTGCATGATTGTGAAAGCCGCCGTCCTGCCGATGCTGTCAGACGCACGGAGATGGGAGGCAGTACAGTGAGCATTACCTTTGCTGGACATACGTTGGAAACTCACAGTTACAATACGGTGGTGGTGGGCACGGGGGCAGCGGGTTTTAATGCTGCAGATGCGCTGCATAACCTGGGTCAACATGACGTTGCTATTGTGACGGAAGGCTTGAATATGGGGACCTCGCGCAACACTGGATCGGACAAGCAGACGTATTACAAACTCACCACATCCGGGGGCCAATCCGACTCCATTTGGGATATGGCACAATCACTGTTCGCCGGTGGGTCCATGCACGGTGATGTGTCGCTGGTGGAGGCGGCCATGTCGGCGCAGGGGTTTTATAACTTGGTACGCATCGGGGTACCGTTTCCTCACAACAAATATGGTGAGTATGTTGGGTATAAGACGGACCACGATCCGCGGCAGCGAGCCTCCAGTATTGGGCCACTGACCTCTAGGCGGATGGTGGAGCAGCTGCAGAAACAGACAGAGGCCAAAGGGATCCCGATCTTGGACGGTCTGCAGGTTATAGCTATTCTGACGGACCCGGATAAAGAGCGCGCCTTAGGCTTGTTGGCGCTCAACAAGCGTAAGCAGGGAGACCCGGAACACTGCTATGTCTTAATCAGCTGCACGAATATTGTTTATGCCACCGGTGGTCCGGCTGGCTTGTACAACCGGTCGGTGTATCCGCCCAGCCAGAATGGCGCTACCGGCATTGCTCTGGAAGCAGGAGCTTTAGGACAGAACCTCACCGAGTCGCAGTTTGGTCTGGCGTCGCTGAAGTTCCGCTGGAATCTATCCGGCACCTACCAGCAGGTTCTGCCGCGCTACGTTTCCACCGATGCTGATGGCCAAGATCCGCGCGAGTTCCTGCAGGACTGGTTCGCGGATCCTGGAGCGATGTTGGACGCTGTGTTCCTTAAGGGTTACCAGTGGCCGTTCGATCCCCGCAAGACCATGCAGTACGGCTCGTCACTGGTGGACATCCTTGTCTACCACGAAACGATGATGAAGGACCGGCGAGTGTTCTTAGATTTTCGCGCTAATCCTACCTGGCAGGGTCAAGAGTTGGATTTTGCTTGGCTGGGCGAAGAAAGTCATGGCTATCTGGCAAACTCGAAAGCGTTGTTTGGCACGCCCATCGAGCGCCTGCAGCATATGAACCAGCCGGCCATTGATCTCTACCGGGATAACGGCATCGATTTGACCAAAGAACCGTTGGAGATTGCTGTCTGTGCGCAGCACAACAATGGGGGCTTACTGGGTAATAGTTGGTGGGAAAGCAACCTCAAACATTTCTTCCCTGTCGGTGAAGTCAATGGCAGCCACGGAGTGTATCGACCCGGCGGTTCAGCCCTGAACTCGGGACAAGTGGGCAGTGCCCGAGCGGCGCAGTTCATAGCAGCCCGCTATACTGAAGAACCCATGGAAACTGCAGCTTTGTTGGAAGCTGCCGGAGAACAAGTGCGTGCGAAACTGAACATGGGACAACAGTTTTTGGCTCGAGCATCATCAGGGGGTAGTGGACCACAGCCATTGCGGCGCTCCGATACGTCGGGTGACGGTCATGATATGGTGACTTGGGAAGTCGGCGAACTGCGTCGGCGCATCGCTGACACCATGGATCAATTTGGCGGCTGCATTCGCTCCGCTGACGGTATCGACGACGCTATTAAAGACCTGTGGTCGCTGTTGGCACAGCTGTCCGTTAAGATGAAATTAGCCGGCAGCGCTGAACTGGGCCGGGCCTTCCAGAATTATGATCGTCTGGTAGCGGCCATCACGTATTTGGCAGCAATTCGGGACTATGTCCAGCAGGGTGGTGGCAGTCGCGGCTCCTATCTGGTGGCTCAGCACGATGGCGAGCTGCCATTGGACAGCCTTCCGGAAGCGTTCCGACATCGTCTAGACGACGGAACCATGAAGACGTCTGTCCAGCAGATTCGTTTTTCCCAGCACGGCTGCGAAGTGGAGTGGGTGCCTGTGCGGCCGATTCCTCAAGAAGATCAGTGGTTCGAAGAAGTGTGGCAGGCTTACCGAGAGGATAGAGTCATTCGGTGAGTTTCCAACAAAAGGAATGAACCTGGTTTGTTCCAGAAAATGGAACATACCAGGTTCACTTTGTTTGCACTTCTTCATGCGTGGGGAAATGGGACTTCGGGGTATTCTGGGACGGGCCAGGCAGTGGGCCTCACAGAGCAGCTCCAAGAACTGTCCAAGCTGCGCCCACATTCTATCGTGGAGCTACTCGCAAA
>SLOZ01000263.1 GCA_007132255.1 Limnochordia bacterium
ATCACAGCGGCGTAATTCTGCAGTTCACTCAAGGACGCCGGGAACTGGTCCAACGGCCGCTCAACGACCTGGACACCCAGTATTGCCAGTTGTTCAACGAGGTGCTGCTGAGCAGGACCCGTGCGACCCACCACAAGGACCGCCCTTTCGCCGGCCACATGCAGGGCTTCGGCCAAATGGTTGTTGTCCAGAATGGTGTCGTCCGGGCTGTAGATCTCAGCGCGCAGTTCATACATGCCTTGACTGGATACCGTATGGCTGATGGGCAAATGGTTGTATCCAGCAGCAAGGGAGGCTTCGTTTTGCTGAATCAGCTGGTTATCCAAAAACCAGCGAATCTCGGCGTCCGTCTCACCGGTACTGTGGACTACAGCCCGGCCAGAAAAGGTTTCGCCGGCTCCCATGCCATCCGGCAATTGCAGACTGATCAACGCAACTTCCGGATCCGGCTGTCTAGGAGCTAAGGGCACCACATCGATGGCCAGTCCGCTCTCCCGATAGCGATCCAGAACCGAACGTGCTTGGCCTTGGGTTTCCCAACCGTCACTGAACAGCACAATACGGCCTTCACCGGAGGGGAACAGCGATAGCCCTTGGCGGAGGGCTTCCTCAATGTTCGTGTACCGGCCCTCCGGGCGCTGTGTCAAACGCACGTAACCGTTCTGTACCTCACTGCCCGGTACGTCAGTGCTCGGGCCGGGGACCCGCTGTAAGTGGACATCCTGCCCAAAGACGGCGGTTCCAAAACCATCTTCAGGCTGCCGGTTCCGAACCGCTTCTCCAATAAAGCGGTCGGCCCAAGCCAGTTCCTCATCGGGAATGCTGAATGAACCGTCCACCATAAATAACACCGTCTGCTGATCGCGCAGGTGTGTCAACTGCGGTCCACTGAGGGCCAAAAGGATCAAGGAAAACACCAAAGTCCGCATCAGGACGGCCATGGGAGAATATTTCCGAGCAAATACGATGAAGAACACAGGAAGTAACAACAGCAGATACAGCGTATCGGGGCGAGTAAAGTTAACGAACACGGTAACCCCTCCTAGCGAAAATGAACCATTCTAAGGCCACGGCAATGGCTGCCAGAGCAGCTGCCCAAGGCCAAAGTACCATGGCCACGGGGGTTTCGTCACTCGACCCATCGTCGGCGGCCGCTGTGAGCACCGCACCGGATGGCTGGCGCGGGCGAATGTCTGATTCCACAGCGGATAACACGCCATCCGCTGTCACAGGTTCCGGATGCAGCCAGTCCAAAGCATTACCCATGAACAGCGGAAAGTCCACGGATAGTGGGAAGTTGGAGTGATACAAGTCCAACCCCAAGAACACCCAGGGCTCACCATCGGTGTGTCCTGCGGCCGCAACAACACGGTCCTCGGTTTCCACCAAGGGAACAAGGTCCGAGCCATGGGCTATCGTTGTGTAGCGACTAGCCCGTAGACCATCAAAGTGCAGAAAACGCGCCAGCGGATGGGTGCGGTTCGTCCGGGTGACCATGAGCTGCCCAACCGCGTCCTGCGGCTGCAGGGGTTCCAGCAAAGCAGCAGGCAGGGTGCGCAGGAACAGGCCACTGGTCACACCTTCCGGAGGCTCTAAGCCATCAACGACGACGATATCGTACGTTTCGTCCTCGGGATCCCATTCAGAGCGTGTAAATAATCGGATTTCCGGGTACGACAGCAGAGCTCTTTCTAGAAATACGTTACCCTCCGTCAGCAGCAGGACTCGCGGCCGTTGGTCCCTTCCTAGGGTAATCTGAGCGGCGTTGTCCAAGGCCAGGTCATCCCAGGCATCGTCCAGATCCAACAGCACCTCCAGCGTTTCGCGTCCCTGGACCTGGACTGTGAAGAAGACGGCTTCGGTCTGTCCGGCTGGCAGCTGCACCTGCCTATTCTGCAGCTCTGCGTCAGCACGGCGCAGAGCAACCACGATTTCCTGCTCCACCTCTGTGTTGTTGGCGATTCGTGCCATGAGATCGAAACTATTGCCGCGACTGCGCACGGCCTCTAACGAAACAAGTCCGATGTTGTTGGTCGACTCCCCCACCACGTGCCACTGCACAGGATGACCATATTCCACCACCTCTATAGGATAGGAGGCGTCGCTGAAGACAGCGATGCGACCGCTGGGGCTACCCGTCAGCAACGAGTCGGCCAATGCCAGGGCCGCCGGCATGTTACCGGTATCGGCTGCCGGATTCAACGCCTGAAGTGTCTGTTGGACAGCGTTGGTGTCATCGGTAAAGCCCTGGCGGATTTCCGGTTCAGCCCCCGCCCAAATTACGGCAATCTGGGCACCTCGGGCTTCTTCCGCTCGAGCCACAGCCTGCTCCACTGCCTGTCGAAAACGACTGGGCTGCACATCTGCGGCCTGCATACTAGCGGATCCATCCACCACCAAGACCAACTGCTGGCGCTGTGACCAGCCCCTGAGATTCGGCTGCATTAAGGCTGCGACCAACATGAGCGCCGCCAACAGCTGCAGAACCAAAAGCCAAGAAAAACGCAGCCGTGAGCGCGGCTGCACACGCCGCACGTCAGCAGCTAGGTCGCGATACAACATGGTTGAAGAGACCAGCTGCGTTTCCGGACGCCGAATGAATAAATGCATAAGAAGAATGAACAGCAGCGAGGCTAATAGTGCTGCTGCTCCCAAGTTAGCAAATTGGATCATTGGACCACTCCTTGCGCTCGCAGAGCCTGAAAGATTACCTGTTCCAGGGATACTTCTGTCGATACGGGTACATAGTGAATCCCCAAAGGAACCAAGCTGGCCAGGCGAGCCTGAAATTCCTGGAGTCGCTCCGTATACTTTGCCGCTAAGCCGTTGGGATCCAAGGGGATCTGTTGGCCGGTTTCTGAGTCCACCACCACAATGGGCTGAG
>SLOZ01000087.1 GCA_007132255.1 Limnochordia bacterium
CGGTCATATCCTTGAGGGTTTCCAACGTCAGCTGCAGCACCAGGTTCTTGCCGTTCTCGGCAATGGCCTGTTCCATGAAGCGTTTGGTGTCCTCACGGATGGCTCGGTGGGCTGCAAAACTGCGATAGAACGTCTTAGCAGGAATTAACTGACTTAAGAAACAGACCGGCTTCAGAACGAGACCCAACAGTTTGGAGTAACCGGGGTGCAGTGGCATCCCACCGAGATGAACTGTGGCTGCCACCCGTTCTGGGTGGCGGTTGACCAGATGCTGTACCACGAGGCTGCCCAGGGACTGTCCCACGAAAACAGCCTGATCAACATTGAGTTCATCCAAGACAGCCACAGCGCAATCAGCTGCTCGGAGCGAAAAACGAGAACCGAGATCAGTGGCTTGCGACTGAGCGTGACCCGGAAGATCCAATAGCACCAGCCGATACCGCCCGGCAAGGGCACTAATCTGTGGTTCGAACGTCCGGTGGTTCATGCCAATTCCGTGTAGAAAAACGATCACCGGCGAGTGCTCTGGACCCTCAACCCTATAGAACAAACCATTCAGTTTGCTATTCGCCATGGCGGAACCTCCTAAGGGGTATCGCAACCCTTACGATTATGCTCTTTTTCCCACATTTTAATGAGATGAAGATACAACTTTGCAGAGCCTCACTGCCGTTCCCTGAGCCGTATTAGACAAATGAAGCCCATCTCAACGGTCTCTGAGACGACACAGCGTTCGCACTAGTGATGGTCCGGGATCTGAACTATCCCATAGCCCAGAAAAAACATCTCTACATCATGGTTGCCCTTCTCCAGTCGTTCTCCTCCTCAAAACTATCTGCTGCCCGGACACTGCGAAGAGCTCTGTTTCACTGAACGACCCCTTTTCGGATCCTTCTGTTACAAACTCGATCAGCGGAACTCAAACCGACGCGGCAGCGAAAACCACAGTTGATCGAGCCATTCCAACTGCTCTTTATTTAGTGCTTCGACGTTCGCTGCACGTAAGGTGGCATCAAGCTGATCGGGGCGGCTAGCTCCCAGGATCACTGATGTGATTCCTGCTTGCTGCATCGCCCATCGAACTGCAGTTGTCGTGGGATCGAGTTCTTGTTGTTGGCACCACGCTACATACCGATCAACAGCGTTGAAATGTGCTTCCTGCCAGTAGCGTTCGCGGTAGGCAGCGCCGATATTGCTTGGCAAGCCAAAACGCGTATCCTCATCTGGCGCTGCGTCCCTCTGATGGCGGCCTGTCAATAATCCGCCTGCCAGAGGATTGTAACAGATAATCCCAATCCCTTCTTCGGCGGCCATGGGAACCAGATCTTCCTCGATCATCCGGAACAGCAAGTTATAGCGCGGTTCAATACTGACGATGGGGGCATAGTTCTTGAGTGCAGCGATTCCGTTGGCTTTCATCACCTGCCAAGCGCGCCAATTTGATATGCCGACATAACGAACTTTGCCTTGACGCACCAAGAGGTCGAAGGCATGCATGGTTTCCTCCAGCGGTGTATCCGGATCGATTTGATGGGCCATATACAAATCGAGGTAGTCCGTCTTCAGCCTCGACAAACTGCCTTCAACGGCTTCAAGGATGTGTTTTCTACTCAACCCGCCATCATTCGCACCTGGTCCCATAGCCCCGAAACACTTGGAAGCCACCACCACCTGCTGGCGTTTCGCCGGCAGCCATTCCCCAATAAACTGTTCAGTGACACCCGCAGTGGCATGTGTTTCGCGGCCAATGGGATAGGCATCGGCTGTATCAATGAAGTTGATGCCGGCATCGAACGCTCTGTTTAGAATTTGGATTGACGTCTTCTTATCGGCTTGTTGGCCGAAGGTCATGGTACCTAAACACAGTTCTGTCACCTTCAAACCCGTACTTCCCAGTGAACGAACATCCATTGTAGATCACACCTTTCCCCAATCTGTGTCAAACAAGACCCAACACCCCGGACGCCTGAATCGCCAGTATTCCATGCCCCGACTTCAGCGGATGAAATGCGTTGACTGCCGGGCTTCTTTCTGCGGGAAGCCAAATTGCTCCTTGCCAAGCCCTATACTTTTGATCAAAAAGGCCATATTCCGGCCCAATGTGCGCATGGTCTGTAATCCCTCTTTGTCCGCCATAACATCCTCCGGCGTGAAACCATGGACACTGTTCCAGTATTGGCTGGATACGACGGGCATGTTCGAGATAGTAAAATACTTATTCAGTTGGTCAAATGTTGCCGAGCAGCCGCCGCGACGCGCCGAAACCACTGCAGCGCCGACTTTCATGGCTTTGTCGAAGGGAACACTGTAGAATAAGCGATCGATGAAGGAGATAAGGGTACCGTTGGCCGAAGCAAAATATACCGGTGACCCGATGACAAGGCCATCGCTGGCCTCAAACTTCGGCGCTACTTCATTCACTAGATCATCAAATACGCAACGACCTTCCTGCTTGCACTTCTGGCAGCCAATACACCCGCGCAGATCTTCGTGACCGACTTGGATAATCTCCGTTTGAACGTCTACGTCATTTAGCGTCTTTTCGACTTCCGCTAGGGCTGTGTAAGTGCATCCTCGAGCATTAGGGCTCCCGTTAATCAGCAATACCTGCATTGGTTCGTCCTCCTCGTGATTCTACTTAAGACTAGACTATACCAGCATTGTAGCACCCTGTAGTTATTGCATGTCAACACCGTTCCCCAAACTGAAGGCAACGATTGTGTATAACATATTGGCAAACAGGACTTCTACGATAGCGTTTTGGCAGGACGCATCAAGCCCATCAGCAACTCGGTTGATCTTAGTTAATCCGTTGAATCGAACTGGTGAAAGTGAATACGGTCTTTCGGCCGGCTCCACAATCTCTTTGACCCTA
>SLOZ01000198.1 GCA_007132255.1 Limnochordia bacterium
CGTTTTCTAGCACTCGGATCATAACGAAAATGAAGAAGGCAATAATGAGAAAATCAACGATGTTCTGCAGAAACTGACCGTAAAGAACAGCTAGTTCAGGAGTATCACCTTGCGCTTCCCTGAGCACCCACCGCAGTGTTGCGAAATTGACGCGTCCCAAAACCAAACCCAGCAGCGGCATAATGATGTCATTCACGAACGAGCTGACAATCCGACCAAACGCGCCACCAATAATAACTGCAACAGCTAAATCCACGACGTTGCCACGCATAACGAACTTTTTGAAATCCCGCAGCATGGTTGATTCCTCCTTCTAAGGCGTGGGCCTACCTACGCACGCAAAACTTCCCAGACCATCCAAACTTCCTACAGTCCTAACAGCCATGCTCCGGAAATGATTTCGGGAAACACGGATCCTTAGGCATCGAAACATGTCCGCAAATACCCTGCATCTTGAGTTCGTCTCCCTGCGTCAAATATGTTCACGAACCACGCACACAAGCGGCTGAGAAATCCGCTGCGAGGCCCCTAAGTAATGTCTCAGCTGAATTATACCACCTGCTGGAAGTACCTAGAAATAGGACCTAGTAAAAATAGGACGCCGCTGCCATTGCGGCACAACGTTTTTGCACCCATCCAAAGAGTCCACGCCAAAACCCTGCACGAAGAGCAGCACTGGGCAAATGTGGTCACGGAAATCCTCGCTAACGGGATTTCGTGGTTTTTGTCTTGCGGACCAAAGCTCCGTATGAGGTGGACTCCAAAGAGTCCACGGTGATGGTGTTCGATGACCGATTTGTCTTGTGTTAATGCGTTCAGTAGTTTAAAGGAAGGGCAAAGGAGCGATTGTCATGCATAGGGATGTTGTGATCTTAGGTGGGGGTTTGGCGGGGTATGACTGCGCTCTCCGCAGCGCTGTCAATGGTCTGCTCGGAAGCTTCTTGAGGAAGCAGGCGTTGAGGTGCGTGTTGGTGAACCCAACTTCGTAGGCACACGAACTCACCCTGGATGGCGAGAACCTCCGGTTTGAGCGATTGGTCTTGGCCACGGGTACGGAGAGTTGGGCCCCATTTGAGGCGCGTATTGATGAAGAGCACATTTTGACGCACGAGGAGGCTGTAGCTCTGAGGCAACCGCCTGCGTCGATGATTATTGTCGGGAGCGATGTGGAAGGTCTGGAGTTCGCTTCGCTATTTGCTGAGTTAGGTACGCAGGTTACGGTGCTAGAAGCGCTGCCAACGCTTATGCCAGGCACGGATTCAGTTCTCTTGAAACCCCTTTGAGAGCGGCTGCGTTTTCTGAGGGTGACCTTCATGACCGGCACGCAAGTCGTAAAGATAGAGTGGTCCGACGGCCGATGTCGATTTCACACGAGTGCTGGCCAGGAACTGCCAGCAGTGAACGTTTTGGTTACCAAGCTCGGCGTAAAGCCCCTTCCTTTAGGTCTAGTCTTTAGCCATGGGGAGTATGTCAAATTTCCTGGATTAGGACCAAAATCGATCATGAAGACATCATACTCATTTTTAGTGTGGGATGCATTACCGATTCGAGAGGACAAGTCCCGCTTCAAAAGCGTGTAAGGGATGAGCAGTCCTGGGGATTTCCCGGTGGTGCACTAGAACTTGAAGAATCAGCCGAAGAGGCTGTGAAGAGGCTGTAGTGAGGGAAATCAAAGAGGAAACGGGACTTGACGTTTTGGTAGACTATCTCCATGCAATATGCACCAAATATCATGCTACTTTTGGTAATGGGGATAGAGCACAAACGATCTGCTTCTTTTTCAAATGCTCAATGATCAGCGGCGACCTGCATATTGACAATAACGAAACCTATGATCTAAGATTCTTCGCACGGGAATCCTTGCCTATCTTGTTTAACAAGCAGCATCAAGATATGCTAGACGATGTTCTGGAAGAGCGAAAAGGTGCCTACCGTTAGTTACCGACTAGTGTAGCTTCCGTCAGAATCGGCAATGCAGCAGCGAAAACTAGCAGCCGAGGTTGCTGCGCGTCCTACACGTGTAATTGGGCACTGAATACCAATACGGCATGGCCGCTCAAGTAGACACGTTCTCCCACCAGCTCAACGTTCAAGGAACCACCACGCTGCGAGGCTTGGTACGCCTTGAACGTGGCCTTGTTCAACTTAGACTGCCAATAGGGGGCTAGCGCGCAGTGCGCTGATCCCGTTACGGGATCTTCAGGAATACCGATGGCTGGGGCAAAGAAGCGAGAGACAAAATCATAGTCCGGATCATCCGAGCGAGCCGTGGCAATAATGCCGCGCCGGCTGATGACAGCTAACTCGTCCATCTTTGGTTCGAGCTGACGCACGGCGGTTTCGGATTCTAGTTCCATCAGATACTCGACCCGAGTGGTTCCCACAAACAGAGGCTCCGCACCCAACGCTTCCAACAGAACCGGTGGAGCTTGGGCAGGCTGAGGTCGATCTACAGGGAAGTCCAAGGTGATCATGCCCTGTCCCCAGCGGGCCTTTAGGGGCCCGCTCAGGGTCTGGAACGAAATATCTTGGTCCGTACTAACTATTCCCGAATGAAACAGGACAAAGGCGGCGGCTAAGGTTGCATGTCCACACAGCGTCACTTCTTCACAGGGTGTGAACCAACGCAGCTGAAACTCGTCACCATCGCGCCTGACAAAAGCCGTCTCGGATAGATTCATCTCCGCGGCCACCGCCTGCAGCCACGGTTCATCTTTGAACTCGTCGACGATACACACCGCCGCTGGATTGCCACGAAATGCAGTGTCAGTAAAGGAATCCACTTGGTAGAGTTTCATCGCAGCACCTCCCCAAGACTATCTTTATCTACCCTACAAGCTGGCCACGCGCCGAGCTGTTTCTTCTTCAATGAACTGGTTGGTGTACAGTCTATAATAGTAACCTTTCAGAGCCATCAGTTCATCATGGGAGCCTTCTTCTCGAACCCGACCTTGGCGGATAACCAGGATCCGGTCAGCTTTGCGGATTGTGGAGAGACGATGGGCTACAATGAAGCTGGTTCGCCCCTCCAGAACATTTTGAATCGCGTTTTGGATCAGCTGTTCGGTTTCAGTATCAATGGATGAAGTGGCCTCATCCAGCACGAAGATGCGCGGGTCAGCCAGAACCGCCCTGGCGAAGGAGACCAACTGTTTCTGCCCGGTGGACAGGAGATTGCCGCCCTCGCCCACCGGTGAGTCATAGCCTTTCGGCATTTTGCTGATGAAGTCGTGGGCATTGACCAGTTTGGCCGCGGCCTGGATGCTCTCATCATCGGCGTCTAGTTTGCCATAACGAATGTTATCTCGAATGTTTCCTGAGAAGAGATGCGGACTTTGTAGGACATAGCCTAAGTTCGAGTGCAGCCATGCCTGCGGACGCTCTTTGTAGTCGACACCATCGATCAGAATACGGCCCTGGGTAGGTTCGTAGAATCGACAGGCCAGATTAATAATGGTACTTTTACCGGAGCCGGTTTCTCCCACCAGCGCGATGGTTTCCCCAGCTCGCACTTGGAGGTTGAAGTCCTCCAGTACAGGTTCTTCCGGATTGTACGCAAACCAGACATGGTCGAAGGTGATCTGTCCACCAATGGCCGGCCAGGTGTCTTTCTTCGGGAAAAAGCTGTCACCATACTGTGCGACGACGTCCTCCCGGTCCTTGACGGTAGGTTCTGTGTCAATCATCGACATGACCCGTTCGGCAGACGCGTGAGCTGACTGCAGTTCGGCAAAGATTCGGGCTAACTCCCGCACTGGTTCGAAGAATTGGATTGTGTAGGCAATGAAGGCCACCAAAACCCCGTAACTGATGGTGCCGCCAATGACACCACTGCCGCCTCGCCATACGGCCAGGGCTGTGCCGCCCATCCCCAACGTTAAGGCTATGGGCATGTAAAGTGAGGAAAGGATGGCTGCCCGCACCGACGAATGGCGCATGTTTTCGGTCGTTTCGCTAAATTCTTCAAGATTCTTTCTTTCTCGGTTTAACAGCTTCGTCGTTTTGGCACCGCTGATGCCTTCGTTGAACGCTCCCGTGATGCGAGAATTGATCCGCCGTACGTGTCGAAATGCAGCTAGGATTCGAGTCTGAAAGAAAATGCTCACAGCAAACAACACCGGCAGCACGGAGAAGGTAACCAGTGCCAGCTGCCAATTCAAGCTGAACATGACGACCATAACTGCAGTCATCATGGTGAACCCCCAGACAATATCCACGAGACCCCAGGAAATCACTTCACCTAACCGCATGGTATCGGATGTCATGCGAGTCAAGAGCCAGCCTACCGCTTTGGTGTCGTAATAATCCAGGGATAGTTCCTGCAAACGCCGGAAGCCAGCCCTGCGGATTCGATAGGTCAGTCCCATCTCAACTTTGCCAGCTAACGTGATCAGCGACCAGACGTTGAATCCCTGCAGCAGTACCAAACCAACATACAGCAGGATAAATGGCAGCAGACCTTCCGTGTTTCGCGGCACAACGAATTCATCAATGGCCACTTTGGTCAAGTAAGGAAACGCAGCATCCACACCGGCTACCGCGACCATGACGATCCCCAATAGGAACAGCTGTTTGCGGAAGGGTTTGGCGTAGCGCAGGATCTGCCGCCACAGTTTCCAATCGAACTTATTGGCATATTCTTGTTCTTTCAGCATTGTACTCATAGCAGTTACCTCGCTTTTCTCAGGCCGGTGTGTCCTCCTTAACAGCACTTTGGATCTCCCAAGTGCGTCTGTAAAGGCCGGGCTGATTTACCAGTTCATCGTGCGTGCCCTGTTGGACGATGCGCCCATGTTCCAGGACGAGAATACGATCGGCATCTAATATGCTGGCAATGCGGTGCGTTATGATAAAGGTCGTTCGGTCCTTAGCCCGATGGCTCAAGGCATGACGGATAGCGGCATCGGTCTCCGTGTCCACAGCACTCAGGGAATCATCAAAGACCAGGATCGGATGATTGGAAAGCAGGGTCCGAGCAATAGCCACACGCTGGCGCTGGCCGCCGGATAGCGAAACGCCCCGTTCACCGACAATGGTTTCGTAGCCTTTATCGAACTCCAGAATAACATTGTGGACCGCTGCAGCCTTAGCGGCCGCTTCCACTTCTTCTTTGGTGGCATTGGCTTTGGCCAAGGCAATATTTTCGCCAATGGAACGGGCGAACAAGAATGGCTCCTGCATGACCAAACCTACATTTTGCCGGACCCAGCTGCGATCAATGGTCTTAAGTTCCCGGTCGCCGATGGTGATCGAGCCCGCGTTATACTCGTAAAGGCGAGCCAAGAGATGCACCAGCGAACTCTTGCCTGATCCCGTGTGACCCAAGACCGCCACGGTTTCACCCGGCTCGACGTCAAAGGAGATATCTTCCAATACCGGCACTGTTGGAGCATCATCATAACTGAAGTGCACACCGCGGAAGGCGATAGGTCCATCCATGGCTGGCTTGTCACCGCGTTCTTCCATGACTTCCCGGGGCTCTGCTAGAATCTCCTCCATACGTTCCACCGCCACAAAGGTTTTGCCCATATCCGTCAGAATGCGGCCGAGGTGACGTACGGGCCACAGCAGCATCCCTTCGTATGTCGTGAAGACGACCAATGTACCCAAAGTGATAACACCGTTGGCTGTCCAAATCACTCCGATGATCAAGACCAAGCCAATCTGGAACAGGCACAAAAGATCAGATAGCGACCAGTAAACGGCATTCAGTTTGATCAAACGGTAGGTCACATCTCGGTAATGGCTGTTGACCTTCTCAAACTTCTCGACTTCGTAGGGTTCGTTAGCAAAGGCTCGCACGACCCGCACTCCTGTAAGGTTTTCCTGCAGCATGGTGGACATACTCGCCTCGGCTTCATCCGATGCCCGGAAGGCGTCGCGGATTTTCAGGAAGAAGAAAAAGGCAAAGAAGAAGATGATGGGCACAACGGCCATAGCGATCATGGTCATGGGAACATGCAGCCGCAGCATGATGGCCAGGACAAAGCTGATCATGAAGATAGCGTTACCAACTTCCACGAACTGCATGGCCAAGAAGCGCCTTAAATTCTCCAAATCCGATGTGCAGCGCTGGATCAGATCCCCCGTCTCAATCTGTGTGTGATAGGCGTAGGACAGATGCTGGAGATGATCGTAGAGCCGTTCGCGGAGTCTTTTGGCCATGGCCTCAGCTGCCTGCGCCGCCAGTTTTCCACGCAAAAAAAGAAACAGCCCTCGCAGTACGGCCAGTACCATGAGAGCTATTCCAGGAATCCAGAGCTGGCTGCGCAGCTGCTCTGGGGATCCCAAGCGTAAGATGATGTTCTCCAGCCAAACCGGCACATCCATTGGCTCCGATCCGATGATCGAATCAATGGTGAGACGAATGACCAGCGGGCCCATTAATGTAAACAGGGCCGCTAAACCCACGCTGATGATGGCTCCCAAGTAAAGCATTCGATTGCCCTTCATATATGTCCAAATGGCATTGATGTGTTTCACCAGATTCACCCTCTCCATAAAAATCGATGCATACTCGTTTTGTTTCTGTTTGCGAAGTATTTGCGTCGCATTGCCAAAGAATAATGTTCGCCCTGAACTGCTCTATTCCTGCTAAGAATGCAAAAAACTTCCGACCATTTTCCACTTATGGCTGGAAAGTCGACGAAACCGGCGTATATTGTGCCTTCTGGTCTTAAGACGGAGTTCCTTTGAATGTAAGGCGAAATTCTTCGGGCGGCGAAGGTTCTTGGGGTTTGCCTGCCGAAGAAAAACTTAGTAGAATGAAAAGACATGTGAGATGGGGGAGGAACTGTTATGAGTGATGACGCCGATATCGAGATGCGCCAGCAGCTGCCTGATGATGTCATAGAAGTCCTGAGCCGGGAACGATCTGATGTGGCCCTGGATGACATAACGATGGTTCAGGAAAGTGACCTGACCTTGGATGGATTCTTTGGTTCTTGTTGGCTGCTTGTGAATGGGAAACGCCTGTTTGTGGTGGAGCCAGAGCGGGGGGCTGTGGTTCGAGATCTGCTGCTGGAAGATTTGGCAGCTATTCGGATTCGCCATCTTTATGGCAATGGCGTGGTGGAGGTATCTGTGCAGGATCATGTCATGGATATTTTACGCTTTTCCCGCAGTCATTCCGACGACGTGAACCGGACGGTGGAGCGGCTCAGCAAGGAGCACAGTATTCACAGTGATGTGGTCTTGGCTTCAGGCGAAGATATGGAGATTAACCGCTGCATGCGCTGTGGAAAAGCTATCCCCGGTAATATGCGGGTGTGCCCCGCTTGCATCGACAAAAAGCAAACCCTAGGCCGTTTGTTCCATTATATTAAGCCCTATAAAAGATTAGCTATCATTGCGTTGATCCTCTCGGCCCTCGGGACGGTATTCCAACTGATGCCGCAGCTCTTGACAAAGATCCTAGTGGACGAAGTCATCATTGAGCAGCAGGCAGATCTGCTGGTTTGGGTTGTTTTAGGTCTTATCGTGGCCTTTGCACTCAGTTCCGTGTTTAATGGCAGTCGCGGGTACCTAACCGCCAAACTTGGCCAGAGCGTTCTGTTCGACCTACGAACCCATCTTTATGATCACTTGCAGCGGTTGTCGATTACGTTTTTTGATAAACGGCAGACGGGTGCTATCATGTCCCGGGTTATTGGAGATGTGAACCGACTGCAGAACTTCTTGGCCCAAGGTCTGCAGGATGTCATTGTGCAGTTCTTTATGGTCCTTGTCATTGTGGTCATGTTGTTCGCAACCAACGTGCGCTTAGCGGTCATTGCCCTGCTGCCGATCCCGGTAGTTTTGGTGATTACCGTGTATTTTAACAAGGCTATCCGCAAGGTGTGGCATCGTGTCCATCGACGGGCGGCAGAATTAAATGCTATCCTCGGTGACACACTGCCTGGCATTCGCGTCGTCAAAGCGTTCGGACGTGAGACCAACGAAGTGGACAAGTTCCGCCATAAGCAGCGGGAGTTTTATGACGCTGTCATGCGGGCTGCCTCCATGAACCACACATTCTATCCGGCAGTGGGTTTCTTGATCGCCTTTGGTATTATGGCTATTTGGGGAATTGGCGGTCGCGAAGTGATTGTCGGCCTGCAAAATCCCGACATGGTGACCATTACTCTCGGAGACCTCATGTTGTTTACGGGGCTGCTCTGGCAGCTGTATGGACCGATTCAGCGTCTCAGCCAGTTAAGCGGCATGATTCAGGAATCGGCGACTTCAGCCGAACGCATCTTTGAAATCCTTGATAACCAGCCGGAACGCCCAGATTCCGAACACCCAGTGCAGCTCAACAACATCCGCGGTGAAATTCGGTTCCAGAACGTTTCTTTCGAGTATGATCGCGGCGAGCGGGTACTAGACAACATTAATCTGCACATCAAGCCCGGCGAAATGGTGGGCTTCGTAGGGGCCAGCGGTTCCGGTAAGACAACGTTGATCAACCTGCTGTCTCGCTTTTATCCGGTGACGGAAGGGGCTATTCATATCGATGGCGTGAATTTGGACGACATCGAAATCCAATCCTTGCGTGACCAGATGGCTGTCGTCCTGCAGGAACCATTCTTGTTCCACGCCACCATCGCTGAGAATATCGCCTACGGCAATGCCAAGGCCAAACGCCAGGATATTATCTGGGCGGCCAAGATGGCCAATGCCCATGAGTTCATTGCCGATTTCCCCGATGGCTATGACATGGTCCTTGGTGAACGAGGCACAGGCTTAAGCGGCGGGCAAAAGCAGCGCTTGTCCATTGCCCGAGCCATTCTGCGGAATCCGCCGATTCTCATTATGGATGAAGCTACATCGGCTGTGGATACGGTAACCGAAAGTTTAATCCAAGCAGCCATTGATAACTTAGTGCAGAATCGGACGACCCTGGCCATCGCACACCGTCTCTCCACCCTGCGCAACGCGGACCGCATCGTGGTCATGGATGAAGGCCGAATTGTGGAAGTCGGCAGCCATCAAGAGCTTTTGGCTAAGGAAGACGGCGCCTTTTCCAGGCTGGTGGAGATGCAAGCAGATATTGCTAAACAGACGGATATTGCCGAGCATGCGGTTCTTGGAGGTGGCAGTGATGAGCAATAGCGGCAAAATGACCATGAATATGCTCGATGGTCAGTGTATACGTGTGTTCACCGATGAGCATGGCCAGATTTCTCTGGAAGATAAGACAGAGGGAGTACTCTACCACAATGTGGAAGTGATACTGTTGTTCCCACTGACGAAACGCCGCTCATATATTCAGTTTTCGACGCAGGACGAAGATGAGATCGGGATTCTCCGCAACATGAAGCGCTTGGATGAAGAAAGCAAAGCAGCGCTTACGGCCGAACTGGAAAAGAACTACTTCATCCCATCCATTTCGAAGATCCATGCCATCGACACGAAGTTGGGGGCCGATGCTTGGCATGTGGAAACGAAAAAGGGTGACCGTACGTTCGAGGTCACTGGCAAACGGCGCAACATTCGTTTCTATCCCGATGGACTGGTTGTTATCAAGGATATTGACGGCAATCGTTACGAGATCCAGGACATTTCTGCGTTGGACGCCACCAGTCGAAAGATCTTGGAACGTGAACTTTAATGTCGTTTTCCATCAAACACACCAAAAAGCGACACAGCCAAAATGGGCTGTGTCGCTTTGTATTTGGAGGCAACCATGGTGTCGACCACGGGTTGGACGAACCGTTGATGTCGATCTGGGACAATACGGGAGTAGGTGTTCACTGACGCCAGAATGACGGTGTGAACAGCAGGAAGAATGTGAACAATTCCAAGCGACCCAATAGCATCAACATAGCTAATACCAGTTTGCTGGCGTGTGAAAAATGGCTGTACGTTTCTCCCGGTCCGACGATGCCAAACCCAGGACCAATGTTGCCCAGCGTGGCAGCGGCTGAACTGGCGGCGCTCAGGATCGTTGTTCCCTCGAACATCGCCACCAGTAAAGAGCCGCCAAGAAAGATCAATCCGTACAGGAATAAGAATGCCACAACGCTGTTGATGGTTTCCGCCGCGATGGGACGCCCGTTCACGTGCAGCGATGAGTAGGCTCGCGGATGCAGAATCTTACGCATCTCATGGCGGATAATCTTGCCCGCCACCAGCCAGCGGATCACCTTGATCCCACCTGCCGTGGAGCCAGCGCTGCCGCCGACGAACATTAAGAAAAACAGCACGGTTTGTGCCAACGCTGGCCACTGCTCATAATCTGCTGTTGTGTAACCTGTTGTCGTTATGAACGAACTGGCCTGGAAGAAAGCATGTTGAAAGCTCTGCCACAGGCTGTCATAGAATTGTCCCTGCATGGACAGGGTAATTAGGACGGTCGAGACGGCAACAATACCCAAATAGAGCCGCAGCTCATCACTGCGGAATGCACGCCGCCAATTCCCCTGGTACAAAGCATAGTACAGCGCAAAGTTGACACCAGCAGCCACCATGAAAATCGAGATGATCATACGAATGTAGGCGCTGTCGAAGGCTCCAATGCTGTCATTATATGTAGAAAAGCCTCCGGTACCCACTGTACCGAACGTGTGAATCAGCGAATCATAGAATGTCATGCCGCCGAACAAGAGCAGGATCACTTGAAGCGCGGTTAAGCCGAGATAAGCGGTATAGAGAATCTTGGCTGTATCCTTAAGTTTGGGAACCAGTTTATCCGAAATCGGTCCCGGACTTTCGGCCCGGAAGATGTGAAAGCCACCAACGCCAGCCATGGGAAGGATGGCCAGGGCCAGAACCAGAATTCCCATACCACCTAACCAATGCAAAAAAGAACGCCAAAACAGAACGCCGCTGGGCAACACTTCAATGTCATCAATAATGGTGGCTCCTGTGGTGGTCAAGCCGGATACTGATTCAAAAAAAGCATCGACCACCGATGGAATACTGCCGGAGAGGATGAAGGGCAGCGCTCCAAAACTGGAAACAAGAAACCAGCCGAGAACCACGATCAATAAGGCTTCTCGGACACGGAGTGCGCCATCTTCTTTGGGAAGCTGCCTCATGAGCAGGGCGGCAACAACTGTTAGGATTATGGATACAACAAAGGCCCGCGTGTCCGGGCCGTTGTCGTTCAGGGCAACCGCTAAGGGAAGTAGGAGACTCGCTGCCTTAAATAAAAGAAGGTTTCCCAAAACCTTTATAACGATGCCATAGTTCACCTAGAAGGCCTCCCTTGGGGTGATTGAAAAGCTTTTCAA
>SLOZ01000290.1 GCA_007132255.1 Limnochordia bacterium
ACTCCATCGCTGATTATAAGCAGGCAACCCACGAGCACAAACTGATCCGCCGTAAGGAGAGCTACTTGCACCTGGATGCAGCTCATGCCGGTATCGGCAGTGATATGGGCTGGAGTTCCATGCTGGTTGACCAGGAAAAAGTGAAGGCAGGCACGTATATCTTGGCGTACACCATCAGCTTTGGCTGACGTTTGCACTAGGCTTCATGGAGCAACGGCCATACCATCGGAGATTCAGCAAAAGACTCCGATGCCATCCTAAAAACAAAGAAGCAGCAGATCTTCATTGACGAAGACCTGCTGCTTTCTTTTTGTTGATGACACTGTTCTTCGGTTCATCCCCTTACCGATGACGCTCGAGAAGATCCCAAAGATCGGCGAGAAAATCTGGACTGGCGGCGCGATGCTCTTCACCGGCCCTAACAATCATCTCAAGTTCTTCCAGCAGCGAATGATAGCGCTCTTCCAACTGGGCGCAATATGGATCCGCTGCCCCTTCTCCCTCTGGCTACCAAGCGCTGTAACTGCGGGTGGCATCGGGAACCGACTTCCATTCGTACCAGTATTGCAGTTGGATGGTTCCCCCCATAGTACTGTGAGTGCCAAAGGCCAATTGGATGCGCTGTTCACGACCGGGTCTCCCTGCCCGCCAACTTTCACGGGCCAGGACAAAACGTCCCGAGGTCTCCAAAAGCCCAGAGATTTCTCTGGTCGACTGGCCAAAAGCAACAGAAGTCTCACCTGCTAACGGATGCGGCTCGGCCACCGCCATAGGCCAGCTTTGAGCGATATCAGCGCTGGCACTGATCGTGGTGAATAGTCCGCCGGTTTCATTGCTGATCAGTTCTTGATGGATCGATATCTCGATGGTCCTCTCGGAATAGATCACCTGGGGTGGTGGTGTATAGGTATAGATTACGTGCATGTTCCGGTCCGGTTGATTCGGGTTACGACCCGACGATGTGACCTTGATCTCGATCCTGTGGTCGTCAAACACAGCGCTCACATCGGCGTTATTCGGCCATTTCTGACGAACATAGAGATCCGCCGGCAGCGGTTCCTAATGACCCCCATTTATGCGATATACCGTCTGCGTGTGAACCCAAGCATGTTCCTCTTCCGCCGCTGCCGAGCCAGGGACGAAGAGTAGTGCCACTGCTGCCAGCAGAACCAGCCAATGCCGCCACTTTCCGTTCATAGTATTGCCTCCTTTCAGAGAATGTCTTCTTTAATCCCCTTCTTCTCACTGTAGTCGAGTCCTGTCCAAAACTGGGATTTGTTAACTCCACAGAACTTGACAGTTTTGTGTCAGCCAAGGCCTGTCGGTTAGCTACACGGGCTCGATTCCAGGGAGCGCGGTTGGTGCCAAACACCGGCAGCAACCGTCTGAAGGGGGTCGATTTGACCATCGCACCAATCATCGGAGTCCGCTTATTCCTTAACCGGATTTGTGTCCACATGTGGGAACGTGAAGTTTTCATGAAATATTTAATCAAACGTTGCAGGAATTCACGGATTGCCAAGGAATATTCACTCATAAGTTGTCATACGACTTACGACTAACGGTTATCCGGAGGCAGTAAGGCTACCCGTTCTAAAGCCCGGGGCAACAACTCACTTACCTGTGGAGCGACGATCGACGTTCAGCATTGGGGGTCATAGTATGCAGAAGGAATTCCGGATCAAGCAAGATGGTGAACCGCTGTACTCCCGAGTAGCCAAGATTCTTCTTGATGAAATCACGGGAGGTGTCTTCAAAAACGAAGAACGTCTGCCCTCGGAAGAGAAGTTAGGGAAGATGTTCGGAGTTTCTCGAGCCACCGTCCGGGAAGCACTCAGCGCTCTAGAAAAACAAGGCCAGCTCAACCGTGTTCAGGGCCTCGGAACTATTCTTACCCACAAACCCAAAATCCCGATGGGCACGGGCATGGAGCGATTGGGAAGCTATACCGATTACGTTAAGCAGTACAACGTCAAACCAGGGACTCGCAGTGTGGACTTCCTCTGGGAAGAAATCAAGCCGAAGTTCACAGCAATATTCGGCCCAGAAACCACCCATGTCGGTGTGTTGACCCGTACCCGGACCGCTGACAATGAGCCTTTGATGATCTCTGAAGATATCATCCCCATGGAAATCCTGGGACCCGAGTTTCAGTTGAGCTACATGGGAGAAAGTTTGTTCCAATACCTCGAAGGTCGGGGCCTTGCATTGGCCTACTCAGAGATGATCATCTCGGCCATTGCAGCGGATAAGGATTTGGGCCAGAAGTTGGATGTGGAGGCTGGAACACCGCTGCTTGTCATCGATGAAACCTACTTCAACCACCAGAACGATGCAGTTTTGTGGTCGTGGAATGCCTACCGCGTCGATCGTTGGGAGTTTCGCTGGTATCGTTCTAGCAGTCAGGAGTGAGTTCAATGACAGTCAACCGTTTCCTCGTCATTGGGGCGACGTTCCTTGACAGCATCTTCCATGACCTCAATGGCTTTCCGCAATTGGGAACCGAAGTATTCGCAGCTGGCCATAACTTTGCAGTAGGGGGTATGGCCATAACCGCTGTTGTGCTATCGCAGCTCGGCGCTGCCACTACCTACTGCAGCAGCATCGGCAGTGATATCTTCGGGCACATTATCAAGGACGAGCTGGGCCGCACTGGCTTGGATCTGCTGATGGCCCCAACCGGCAACGGCCTAACCAGCCACACCGTGGCCATGGCGCATGATGGTGACCGGGCATTTTTGACCATACTGGGTGAAGAAAAACACGATAGGGAACTGTTTCACCAATGGTTGGCAGAACAGCCCATCTCGGACTTTTCGGATACCGTGCTCCACGTGGGTCTGAAAGATACAGAATCTTGGCAGTTAATCCAGGAAGCCGCGGAGTTGGGATTCGTCGTCAGTATAAGCATTAGTTATGAAAGTTTGCAGTTGTTTGATAGCCAATCCATACCTGTCAGTCATTGGCTTTCCATACCCGCATTTGTCTTCTGCAACTCCCTAGAAGCACAGGAAATCACAAGTCAATCCTGGGAAGATGCGTTGAGAACGCTAAATACGGGCAGCGCCCGGACCATCCTTACGTTGGGAGCGGACGGAGCTGCAATGCTTGATCAGTCTGGCACTCGTCTACTCTGTCCAGCTCTGGCCGTGCCCACTGTCGATACCACCGGTGCTGGCGACTCCTTTGCCGCTGGATTCTTGCGAGGTCTTTCGCTGCGAATGTCGTGGTCCCAGTGCCTCCAGTTAGCGGTTGTCTGCGGCTCACGAACCATCACAGCATTGGGTGGAACGGCCGGTGCACCTCGTTCGCTGACCGAGGCATTTTCCTATCTCGAAGGCTTAGGACCAGTTAAGGAGGTAGTCCAATGAAACTGGCCATCATCGGCGGTGCAGGGGTTCGCACACCGCAGCTCCTAAAGGCTCTCCTTCTACGGGGCGCTCCTTTGGGGCTCACGGAAATTGCCTTTATGGACATCGACACCGAACGGTTACAGCAGATGTCTATGGTCTTGGACGGCATCCATCGCAACCACGGATCGTCTGTGAAGTTGACCTTAACTGAAGATGCTATCGAAGCCCTCACGGGGGTCAAGTATGCCTTCTTCACCATCCGCGTCGGCGCCATCGACTCGCGCATTCTAGACGAGATGGTACCCCTTCGCCACGGTGTGTTGGGTCAAGAAACCACCGGTCCGGGAGGGTTTGCCATGGCCCTGCGAACCGTACCCGTGATTATGCAGTACCTGCGGATCATGGAAGAACACGCGCCCGGCGCCACCGCCCTGAATTTGTCCAATCCGGCTGGTCTGATCTCCCAAGCAGCCCACCAAGAAGGGTTCACCAACATCGTTGGTATCTGCGACTCCCCTATTGAACTGTTCAACGACGTCGCCGACGGCATTGGCATTCCGGTAGATCAGTTGTGGTTTGACTATGTGGGAATCAACCATCTCGGCTGGATTCAGATGATCCTCCATAAGGGGCAGGATATCCTTCCACAGATCCTGCAAAACGATGATGCTCTGCTGCGGCATGGTAAAGCTATGATTGAACCGGAGTTTATCCGTGCTTTGGGTGTCATACCCAACGAGTACTTAATGTTTTATTACAACACAACCAGCATTGTCAAGCAGCTAACCAGCAACAACAGCAGTCGAGGTGAAATGATCCACGCTCTGAACCAACGTTTCTTTGCAGAACTGAGTCTGGCCGCAAGCACGGCAGATCCAGTAAAAACAGCTCTGCGTGTCTACCAGAAGTACGCCCGTGCTCGCGATGCCACGTATATGCGACTGGAAACCGAATCCGTTGCACAGGATGACGCTGGTTTGGATGAGATCTGGAACCAGACAACGGTGGCGGGAGACCACAGCGACACGGAGCCCGAGGGATATTCAGCCATTGCTATGGCAATCATTTTGGCACTGCACGGGACAGCTCCGACAACGACAACGCTGAACGTTCCGAATCGCAGTGTTATCCCCTGCCTGGAGCCGGAGGATATAGTGGAAGTGCTAGCTCGCATCGACAGCAATGGTGTCCATCCATTCCGGCCTATCAAGGCCATTCCGGAACAATGCCGCGGTCTTCTTCAGGCGGTAAAAAGCTATGAGCGTTTGGCTGTACAGGCGGCGATGGAGCAGAGCTACCGCAAAGCGCTGTTGGCCCTAACCGGACACCCCCTTGTACCCGACGCTTTGGTAGCGAGACACATGTTGGATGACATTTGCAGAGCCCACCGTCCCTATCTGTCCGGGGAGTTAGCCCGCCGCTGCGAGTCATCAACGATTGATGAACCATAGCGTATGCAAGGTCCAAAGATGCAGTTCCTAGATCCACTGGTGGCCATGGCTACAGCCGAACTTATCCCTTCTTGAACAAGGACGTGATTCCATGAAGACAAACTCACTCTTCGATCCGAGCTACTCTTGGTATCGGGGTAATTTGCACACGCACTCCACGGTCAGCGATGGCCGGCTGAGCCCAGAAGCTGTCGTTGAACTCTATCGCAATCGCGGCTGGGATTTCCTTGCCTTTACGGAACACGGATGCATGACCCGCTTCACTGAGTTGAGCACGCCAGAGTTTCTCGTTTTGCCCGGTGTGGAAACCCATGCTGATATTGACAAGCCTGTACGCTGCCATCATGCCGTGGGTATCAACGCTGACGCAGAAGGCGCCCCCCATTTGCAGGCGTTGGCGAATGCCGTCAGTAGAAATGGCGCAGGAGCCCAGGAGATGATCGATAATCTGCGGCAGCAAAACTATTTCCCAATCTATTGTCACCCGGAATGGTCGCGGGTTGAGTGGGACGATATCCGTGATGTAAACGGCTACGCCGCCATGGAGATCTTCAATTACGGCAGCTACGTGGAGGACAACACAGGCCACTCTCTAAGTCATTGGGACAGTGCGCTGCGCAGCGGACGTCGTGTGTGGGGTGTCGCCACCGATGACAGCCACCAGCGGAAGCATGATCATTGCGGCGGTTGGATCATGGTCAACGCCCCTGAACTCACTGCCTCGGCCATCATAGCCGCTTTGGAGCAGGGACGTTTCTATTCTTCCAGCGGGCCAGAGATCACGTCCTTGACATATGCTGACGGAGTTGTCGAGGTCCGCTGTTCTCCCGTCAAGGCCATCCACTTTGTTACATATGAAGACCGAGGCGGTGCGGTTCGGGCACAACCCGACGAACAGCTGTCAGAAGCATCCTTTACCCTATCTGGTAGCGAAACGTATCTTCGTGTCGAGTGCGTAGCTGCGGATGGCACCACGGCCTGGTCCAATCCCATCTTCTTTGACCGTTAAGTGCAGAACACAATAACCAGCTGATCCGAGGGGGTGAGCCATTGTGGTTCGACGTTTAGCACGACGAAAACATATATTCGCGCTTTTCTCTTTGTTGGTACTGTGGTTTGTGCTGGCCGCCGCCATTCAAGCGGCACCTTATGTCAGTTACACGTATGATTTCTGGGGCCGAACCATACCTGCTCCTCAAGCATATCTGCCAGAGCGAGTTGTCGATGGCGCTACCTTGGGAATCGGCTCATTCAGCAATCCTAGAGATATCAAGGTAGCTAACAACCTTGTGTTTTTGGCTGATACGGACAATAACCGTATCGTTGTCCTGGATACCCTATGGAACCCGGTGCGGATTATTGATGAGTTTGAAAACCAAGGTGAAATCGACCGCTTGAACAGCCCCTTCGGCCTAGCCGTCAACTCCTTGGGAGAACTGTATGTGGCCGACCGCAACAACAGTCGTGTCGTCGTCCTCACGCAGCAGGGTGAATTCTTGCGTACGTTGGAGGCCCCTGAACCCGACGCCGACGGCATCATCCCAGAAGGGTTTCGCTATCGACCACGCAAAGTCGGTGTCGACCGAGCCGGAAGGGTATATGTAATCGCAGAGGACGTCTACGATGGTATTCTGGAATTCGACAGCGACGGTACCTTTCGCGGTTTCATTGGTGCACCACGGGTTGTTTTGAACATCGTCCAGTATGCATGGCGATTGTTGGCCACTCAAGAACAAAGGGCACGGATGCAGCTCTTCCTGCCAACGGAGTACAGCAACCTCGATGTGGATCAGCGCGGCTTTATCTACACCACGGTGGCTACTGGTGGTGCCCGTGATGAAGATGCGATCCGACGGTTGAACCCCTCCGGAGTTGACGTTCTGCGTCGGCGGGGTTTTCATCCTCCAACGGGAGATTATGGGGCTTACCTCGTTGACGATCAGGGGGAACTGGCCTTTCCTCGCTCAACATTCGTGGACATAGTACAACGTGAGTATGGTACCTACAGCGCCTTTGACCGAACCCGGGGCCGGATCTTCACCTATGATTCCGAAGGTCGACTGCTGTACGTGTTTGGCGGTCTAGGCAGCCAACGAGGGACATTCCAGACACCGGCGTCTTTGGCTGTCTTGGGTGATCGAGTTCTGGCATTGGATTCGGGACGGGGAGAGATTACGATATTCGAGCCTACAGAATATGCCCGCTCCATACATGAGGCCATCGCAAGCCATTATACCGGTGACTATGATCGTGCCAATGAACTTTGGGTTGAGATTCTTGGGATGAACAGCAACTTTGACTTGGCCTATACAGGTATGGGCCATGCCTACCTGCGTATGGACGAGTTCTGGGACGCGATGGTGGTATTCCGGGCAGGTCAAGATCGCCCCGGTTATTCCGAGGCGTTTGGATTGCATCGGCGCCAGCAGATCATTGATAATTTCCCGTGGTTGATGTACGGCTTGATCTTGATCTCGGCAGTCAATGTCGTCAATCGACGCTGGCAGATGACGCCTAGAATAGGGGTTTGGCGTCGACGCCAGCAGCAGATGGCTGCGCAGCGTACTACGTTGTCATTGCCTAACCGATTGCTCCTGCAGTTCTTCAATCTGATGGAGCAGCTATCGTACGCATTCTACGTCATTCGCCACCCATTCGATGGCTTCTGGGACTTAAAACACGAGCGCAGAGGTTCTGCGGCTGCAGCCTGTGTTTGGTTGTTCTTGGTCACCTTGACCTATATTATCATGCGGCAGTACACAGGCTTTATCTTCAATCCCCGACGACTCAGCGACCTCAACACGGTGGTCGAATTCAGCAGTATTGTTCTTCCGTTTCTGCTCTGGTCCATGGTCAGCTGGTCCTTGACAACCTTGATGGAAGGCAAAGGCACCTTTGGGGACATTTTCGTTACATCGGCTTACGCCCTTGTTCCGCTGGTCTTGATCAATGTGCCGCTAACCATTGCCAGTAATTTTCTCACAACCCCGGAAGGAGCGTTTTATTTTCTGGGTTTGACCTTCAGCACCATTTGGGCAGCGGGTTTGTTAGTCACTGGAACCATGGTAATCCATGAATATTCCATGCCCAAAACGTTGGTCACTGTCGGTCTAACCTTCGTCGGGATCATTGTTGTCTTGTTTATTGCTCTACTGTTGTGGGGTGTCTTCGGGCAAGTGGTTAACTGGGTCCGGGACATTTACCTAGAAATTGTGTTCCGCTTGTAGAAAGGGGGCGTACAACCATGCAGACCTTCGTTGGGATCTACCGGCTGTGCTTTGTGGCTGTCGTCCTAATCGCGGTGTTGACGGCGCCTACTGCGGGCTCTGTACCCGGCTCCATGGAGTTAGCTCTAGAGAACCCGTTGTTGGAGCTATATATTGATCCGACTACGGCGGAGATCGCCGTGCGCCAACGGGCCACGGATTCCTGGTGGTTCTCCAATCCACAAGGATGGCCGCAGCTGGAAACCCGGGCTCGGGGACGTGCCAAAGACCGAGTCGGTTCGCAGTTCTCGATCACCTATTTTGTGCCCGGTGATGAATCAAGAACGCTGGACAGTTACAACGACAGTGTCCTTCTGGACCAATACACCATCGAGGTACTGGACGATCGAGTCCGAGTTGACTATCTGCTGGGAGAAGCGTGGCCACTTAATGCCTATCTACCAGCCATTATCGACGTGGAATCTTTTGAAGATATCTTAGAGCGATTGGACTCAGCAGCGGATCGTGAGTTTGTCAAAGACCAGTATACGATTGTGGCATTGGAACCTTTGGCCGATCACGAGCGAATCTCCGTTCATAATGTGGATAAAGATCAAGTTTTTGGTGACTACCGCTTGGTATCCCCCGGTCAAGACCTAAACGAGGCCCAACGCCGACAGTTGATCGAGTTTGCCCTAGGACGAATCGCCAGCCAGCGCGCGGATTACCGGGATCGCAGTCACGTGACTGACTCGGAAGTTTCTCCCTGGATTGATTCACCTGTGGCCGTTGTTAAGGATCTATCCAATTGGGATCGGGAAGACCTCATTGAGATTACCCGTACGGTAGTGAACCCTGAGGATCTGCAAGCGATTCATGCTCGCATGGGCCTGGACACGCTAGATCAGAATATAACGGTCTTTCGAGTCGTCCTTGAGTACCAATTGGATGGGGACACTCTACTGGTCAGGGTGCCGATGGATGAACTAGAGTACCCGAATCAAGCCGTGGATGTTCGCGGTCGCTATACGGCGGCAGGTGGAACTGTGACACTGCCCCTTCAGACGCTGGACTTGCTTCCGTTTTTTGGAGCAGCTGGGGTCGATGCCGAAGGCTATATACTCGTGCCCGATGGCAGTGGTGCCTTAATTCATCTCAACAACGGCAAGAGCGATGCACCGATCTACAACCACCGTGTCTATGGACGGGATCAATCGCTGGGACCGGACCGACGAGTCTTGACGTTCCCTCAACACAGCCATTTACCCATCTTTGGGCTGGTCCAAGGCGAACTCGGCTTTATGAGTGTGATCGAGCACGGCGATGCCGTCAGTCAAATCCGGGCTGCGGTGGCCGGTCGTACCAGTTCGTTTAACACTGTGTCACCGACATTTACCGTCATTCCCATGACCCGGGTGGATTTGGTCGCCCAGACGGATACCTATGACGGCCAGCGCGCTCGCGGGATTTGGCTCGATGCCATTACCGAAGCCAACGTCTACCAGTCGCGTCCTATGGCGTCGGATTTGGAAATGCGCTTCTTGTTCTTCCACGGTGAAGATGCAAACTATTCTGCCATGGCTGCAGCCTATCGGCAGCATCTTTTCGGCCAGCGGTCTCCGTTATCTCACGATGAATCGGATATTCCCTTGATCCTCGACGTAACCGGTGCCATTCACGTGAACCGTCCTTGGTTGGGCATTCCCCGCCGAGTCAGTGAGCCGTTGACGTCCATTGAGCAAATCCAAGCCATGACCAATGGTCTGCTGGAACATGATATTTCCCAGATCCATTTGCGTTATACCGGCTGGCTTAATGGTGGTGTCGAGCACTTCTATCCCAACCAGGTACGAGTCGATCCGGTCCTCGGACGCAACCAGGACATGGCCGCCCTGGCAGCCTCACTACGAGGATTGGGAATACATTTCTTCCCCAGTGTTGGTTTCATGTATCGCTATGCCAGCCAGCCGTGGGATGGTTTTGCACCTAGACAGGATGCGTCGCGCTTCATGGATCGGACCGTGGGCCTGTATCATTATCGACTCAAGGAACCGCTTCAGATGTTGGATACCGATTACTACTTCGATATCATATCGCCCCGTGTCATACCGGAATTGGTCGCGCAATTTCTTCCTGGCTTCTTAGAACTAGGTAGCAGCGGGATGTATCTGCATGACGTGGGAACCGCTATCAACTCCGATTTTCGCCGTGACAGTCTCGTCGATCGGGGCCAAGCGCAGCTGGTCTTGCAGGAGCAGCTGCGGCAGCTGTCGGGCATTGCTGGTTTGGATATTATGGTTTCTGGTGCTAACGCTTTTGTTTTGCCTTACGCCCACACCGTTGTTAATGTACCTGCCACTTCCAGCGGTTTTTTGATTAGTGATCAAGAGGTTCCTTTTCTCCACATAGTTATGAGCGGCTATCTGCATTATGCCCTGGAGCCGATGAACTACACCGGCAATCTTCGACAGCGCCTTTTGCGAAGCCTCGAGACCGGTGCTCTTCCGTACTTTTCGTTTATCTCCGAGCCATCACTGGTTCTAAAAGACAGTGATTTTGGCAACCTGCATGCCAGTGATTACCGGCATTGGTGGGCGACCATGATCGACACATACCATGAACTGAATCAGGCACTGCGCTCGGTGTACGGTCAACCCATCATCAAACATGAAATACTCACCTCCGATGTGGTTCGGACAACCTTTGCTGGTGGAACAAGCATTATGGTGAATTACAGCGAGGCTCCAGTGATGGTGGACGGTCAACATATCGAGGGCTTTGGTTACCACATAAAGGAGGCCGTTCGATATGAATAGACCATCATGGCTGCGGGTATCGCTGCGCAATCGCAGGGATTTGAACGGTTTGTTCTTTGTTTTGCCGTTTCTGGTCGGGTTTGTCTTCTTGTTTTTAACACCGTTTGTCCAATCAGTCATTTTCAGCCTTAGTGAACTCGAAATTACGCGCACCGGTTATAACCTGAACTATGTTGGATTTCACAACTATAACCGGGCCCTCTTCATCAATGCAGACTTCGTACCGATCTTCGTTGGTCAAGTGCAGCGCATGTTGATTAGTGTTCCCGCTATACTCATTTTC
>SLOZ01000382.1 GCA_007132255.1 Limnochordia bacterium
CCCGCACACAGCGCGCAGTATATTCGAGGAGGCCACTTCAAAAATGGCTTTGGCCCGCAAGACAGGAACCGCGAAATCCCGTTAGCTGGGATTTCCGTGACCACATCGACCCGATGTCGCTCTTCGAGCCGAGTTTAGGAGTGGACTCCTTGATCACTCCGGCGGTGACCGTCCCAACGCCCCATATAGGCGCTGGATCCACAGAGGGCCTGTGTTGTCGCGATCTCATCAGGCTCAATGTCCTTGACCAAGAGCCGTTTCGTAACAAACGGTTCCGGTACTTGCTGGATTTCCATGGCAGCACTCCTTGTTTCTGGCCTCTTGCTCGAAAACCAAATCGATTCCAACCATTATTTTCGCCACAGCCCACTGCTTGCCCTGCACCAGTAGCACTAACGGTCCCAAAAAAAGCGAGGTCCGTGTAGGCACCTCGCCTCTAATCAGTCCTTCCCGCGCAGCGCCCAGACGGCATCTGTCGAACGAGGCGCCGAAAAACCGGCTAACGCAGATCCGAACGCTGCCAACTGACATGCATCAGAACTCCGTACATCCCTAAGCAAAAACCCACAATGGTGGCCGTGTAGGCAAAAAGTGCTGCCAAGAGGCTTGGGGTTACCATGCCCAGCGTTCCGGCAAATGTCAGACACCAGCCAACGACAAGCAGGATGCCACCGATGACGATTGAGCGCATACTATTCATCCCACCTGCTCCTCTCCGCGATACAACCAGCACAGTACCCTTTGTTCCTCGTTAACCATAAATTCTGGAGGTATCCGCTCGGCACAAAGCCCGGGGATCTTCTCGCTGCAGCGAGGGTGAAAGCGGCACCCCTGCGGCGGGTCCACGAGACTCGGTGGCTCACCAGCTGGAACATCTTTAAATTGTGCTAAATTCCCTGCATCAGGATCGGATGTAGCCTCAAAAAGCGCCTTCGTATAAGGATGACGAGGGGCGCGCAGCAGTGCTTCGGTACTAGACTTCTCCACGACCTTCGCTCCATACATGGCAAAGATCCTTTCGGAAAAATAGCGAACCGTGGATAGGTCATGGGTGATATAGATAATGGCCAGGTTGTAGACCTCCTGCAGCCGCCGCAACAGCTGCAAGATCTCCACTCGCACCGATGCATCGAGCATCGACACCGGTTCATCGGCCACCAAGAGCGCCGGCTCTAACACCATCGCTCTGGCAATCACCAAGCGCTGCTGTTGGCCACCGCTGAGCATGTGTGGAAACTTTGGCAGCATATCCTCTACTGGAGCCAACTTCACTTCTTCAAGAACTCGCCGAATGCGCTCCTGCTGTTGTGTTCGGTCGCTAACCCCATTGATGATGAGAGGCTCGCGCAGGATTTGCTCGACATTCATGAATGGCGGCAGGGCGCCATAGGGGTCCTGTTGAATGTAGCCCACCCGAGACCGGAACCACTTCATGCCCTGTTTATCCAGAGATTTCACACTGTGGCCTTGGAAGCGAATATCGCCCTTGGTGGGAAGGTTGAGGCCCAGAATAGTCTTGGCCAACGTGCTCTTGCCGCAGCCGCTTTCACCCACAATCGAGATGGTCTCGCCGCTGTGCAGATCAAAAGAAACGCCGTCTAGGGCCCGCACTTCGCCGGCCTTGAAAAATCCCCATTTGCGCAGTTCAAACCACGTATGAAGATCCTCAACGGTCAGAACTGGTTGTCGACTCGCTTCAGACACCCACAGCCCTCCTTTCTAAAAGCCAACACTGGACGTGCTGACCCCTACCCAAATCCGTTGTCGGTGGTTCCTGGTCGCAGCAGGGCATTCGGTGCTCGCAGCGACTGGCAAACCGACAGCCCGTCGGTGGTCGAATCAAGCTCGGTGGTTGACCTGGGATAAACTGCAGTTCTTTCTCTTCTCGCAGGGTGGGTACACTGGCCATCAGCTTCTGCGAATAGGGATGGCTTGCATGGGTGTAAAACTGTTGCGCAGAACGCACTTCCACCATCCGGCCGGCGTACATCACGGCAACTTCGTCGGCCAACTCGCTGGCCGTGCCAATATCGTGCGTGATCAGAATAAACGTCGTGCCAAACTCCTGCTTGATCCGTTTGAGGACATTCATTAGATTCGCTTGCGTTAACAGATCCAATGCTGAACTGGGTTCATCCAAGATCACGAGATCGGGAGCAGCCACTAAGGCCATGGCAATCGTGGCTCGCTGGCGCATACCTCCACTGAGTTCGAAGGGATAACGCTGCAGAAAATCGCTGCTCAGACCCACCACCCGAAAGGCTTCTGCGGCCTGCTCCAAAGCCTGTTTCCGTTTAAGGCGGCGATCATGGACTAACAGCGGTTCGGCGATCTGGTCTTCGATGCGAATCACGGGATTCAATGAATTCATCGAGGCCTGGGGAACCGTGGCGATCTTCAGCCAGCGAATCTCGCGCCGGTACTGTTCGTCGGATAGATCCATGAGGTTGCGCCCTTCCAAATAGATGTCACCAGAAAAGGTCTGAACGTTGCGGGGCAGCAAACGCAGGAGCGCCTTGGTCAGTGACGTTTTGCCACAACCACTTTCGCCCACCACCGCCAAAGTCTTGCCGCGCTCCAGTGAGAAATCGATGCCATCGACGGCCTGTACAGGTCCCTTGGCCGTTCGGAAATGAAGTTTCAGATTGCAGACGTCTAAGACATGGTTTGCAGCCATGGTTACAGCCCCCTCAAACGTGGATTAAAAATACGGTCTAGGGCAAAACCCAGCATAGCAAAGCCTAACCCAGTCACCATCAATAGAACAGCCGGCTGCAGAACCCAGTAGTAGTAGCCACGAAACAGAGCGCCGTTGGAATAGGCA
>SLOZ01000119.1 GCA_007132255.1 Limnochordia bacterium
CACCTGGTTAATGGGAGTATATGGTAAAGACGTGGCTGGAACGGCCATGGTTGCCTATCCATTCATGACAATGAATGATCATGGTTGTTTCAAACCCCCAGAACCTCTTTGCGTAAAGCGGTTCTGGGGGTTTTTCTTTGCGCTTCTTTACACTTCTTTGCACTCTTTTAAACTGCAAGAGGACTCTGGTTTCCTATGGTCTATGGTCGGTAGGATAGCACGACCACGGGCGAGAGATCACGAGCGAGAGATCGCTTCCGAGCCCGAAGAGCCCAAACATGGGCGGAGCATGAGGGGCAACCCGTCACATGTTCGCATTCCAGGCTGGGTTTCCATTTTTCACTGATGGTGTATCCGATGTCCCACACACACCATCCTGTCCCATCCAAACGGCGACGGGCGATGTCTTTAGGGGCAATACAGAGATCATTCCCGGGAAGGCATTTCCGGCGAGTCATTTTCGTGAACGCTGCCCATGAGTCATTGGGAGACTTGACGAAGAAGAACACGATGTGATAGACTCAATATACAGTATTTAAGTAATTACTGAATAACTTAAGCTTGGGAATGTTACAGAGGTCTCGGAGTTCATTGGCAGATCACGCCTGGCGGACCCGGACAAACTGCTGCGATGGTTGGAATAGCGGAATACCGGAAACACATTTGGAACAGGAAGGATCGGATATCGTTTCGGGAACATTGGTTTGGGTTGAGGATCAAGTTTGTCGTTCTGCGTGTTAACACTGAGCCATTCAGTGATCAGCGCCAACACCGGTGCCCCAAAGAATCATCAAAGAGGAGGTGAACCCATGACCAACGATAGGCAATGTGAACATCCGGAGAAGCTCAAGGGAAAGCCCGGAGATTGCAGCCCAGAGCAGATCAAAGAATGCCACGGTGACGATCCTACCCATCCATGCACTGACAAGAAGAAAGACTGACGAACAGCGACAACGTAGTGTTGAAGTAGAATGACGAAGGGCTTGAGCCCGGCGGCCCGGTGCTGTAGGAGTTACAGGCATTCGGGCCGTTTTTGTGTGCGATTTTTGTGGACAATCTGATGAGATGGGGGAACACCATGCAGGCCTGTATGAGCAATATTGAAGCAAATGAACTAGTTAAGCGATATGCTGATTTCACAGCGGTCAAGGGTATCAGCTTTAACGTCCGACAAGGGGAGATCTTTGGTTTGCTGGGACCGAATGGAGCAGGGAAGACATCCATAATCAACATGCTGATTGGGCTGGCTCGCATTGACGGCGGGGAGGTTCATTGTGGAGGGTTGACATATACACAGCAGGTAGATGGCCGAGTACAGACACTAATGGGAGTTGTGCCCGATGAAAGTAATCTCTATGACGAGATGACAGGCCTCGACAATTTAGTCTTCTGCGGTGCGCTTTACAGCATGGCGAAGCCGGCCCGCATCCAGCGAGCACAAGAGTTGATTCGACTCGTGGGGTTGACCGACCACGAGGATCGGCTGTTTCGCAGCTATTCACGGGGTATGAAACGTAAATTGACCATTGCAGCAGCGTTGATGCATAGACCCAACATCCTGTTTTTGGACGAGACCACTACAGGGTTGGATGTTGCTAGCGCCCGGGAGATCCGCAGTCTGATCCAAGATCTCAATGCGGCCGGTACTACAGTATTCTTGACCACTCATTACATTGAAGAAGCAGAGCAGCTCTGCCATCGCGTGGCCTTTCTCGTGGGCGGTCGCATTGTGCGCACCGGAACCGTTACGGATCTATTGAGATTTGACGGCGGTCGGACTGTGGTTCAGCTTGCCTTAAACCAAAACGCGGCGCAGGCGGCCCGGGCTCTCACGGCTGCGATTCCCGATACGGAAGTTGAGGTTCTTGATGAGACCACTGTCCGAGTTTATGGCGGAGAACGGATGAATCTTATACCCTATTTGACAGTGTTGGAACGATTCGATCAGCAGGTCTTTGAAGCAAAGGTCCTTAAACCATCATTGGAGGATGTGTTCTTGCAGGAGACAGGCTTGACAACCGCTGCGATGCGGAGCACGAACGGAGGAGGCCGCCGAAGCACATGACCAAACTAATTCCATTCTTCAGCATTCTGTATAAGGACATGCGAAACTATTACTTGAAACCGCCAAATATCAGCTGGGGAATCGTGTTTCCTGTGGCTTGGACTTTGATGTTTTTTGTGCGGTCGGAAAGCCCTGTGGATCTACAGCAGCTGCTTCCAGGTGTTGTGGCGTTATCCATTCTGTTTGGCACGACATCGATGTTGGCTGTAACCATAACTTTCGAGCGGCGGAGTCGTTCATTCGAACGCCTGCTCCTGGCTCCGTTTAGTGTTCATTACTTGATGCTGGCCAAGACATCTGGAGCCATTCTCTTTGGTGTTTTGAATGCTTTGGTACCAGTGATTTTGGCTTGTTTGTTTTCCGGTTTGGAACTTCTCGAGATTCGCTGGGGCGTGTTGGTACCAGCGGTGGTCTTGATTTCCATCAGTTCCACATTCTTGGGTCTCATGATTGCCGTGTCAGTGCGGGAAGTCTTTGAAGCCCAGACCTTCTCGAATTTTTTTCGGTTTCCGATGGTCTTCCTATGTGGTCTCTTCATCCCCGTCCAGCAGCTGCCGGTCTTGCTGCGTCCGCTGAGCTATATGCTGCCCTTAACATACGGGGTGGACGCCCTGCGAACCGCTACTCATGGCGTAGGTATGCTGCCTGTGGCAGCGAGTTTTACGATCTTGATCGCATTTTGTGCCGTACTCTTTGCCATTAGCATTCGCAATGTCAGCCGAAACTGGGTATACTAAGAAGAGAAACAGCGCACGAAACGGTTTCTCGGAGGACGTCAATGAGGAGGTTATGCAATGGAGTCGTTCCTTAAATGCTGCAAAGCTTTGGGTGATGGAACGCGGTTTGCCATCTTTGAACGCCTTTTGGAGCGTTCATACTGCGTCAACGCCTTGGCGAAACAGCTGTATGTAACGCAATCCGCTGTGTCTCAGCACATGCGGGTACTGCGCGAAGCCGGATTGGTGGTAGGTGAGAAACGAGGCTATCATGTGCATTATTCAGTGTCGCAGGATGGACTTGATGAGTTCCGTCGTTTTGTGCAGGAGCTACAACCTCGCGGACAAGGGGCTAAAGGCTGCTGCGGAGGACATTCTTCTGAAGAAAACGAGTGGCCGAGTCAGGATCCTGCTGCCCAAAAGTCTGCCACTGGCCGTTAAACGACGGGTCGCTGGTTCTTGTGGATCCTAGGGCACGCGATGGCTTTGGCTTGCTGTGCACTGCAGAACTCATTGGAGGTGTCTTTGAATGCTCAAATTGTATCATCCCCGCATTGCCACGTACGGCCTCCAAGTGGATGATGAGTTCTTTGTTGTGGATGGCGGCCATGCTGAGTTTGGTACGTCGACCATTCCCGATTTCTATCGTAACTATGTGGGTGCATCATCCATGGATGCCCTGTTTTTGACGCACTATCACAATCATCATCTGGCCGGAATACCGGGCATTATCCGTTTTTTTGGTGGCGATGTGAAGCACCTGTATACCCCAGGTATTCGTCCATCCAAACGACATTGGCCGCAGGAGTGGGCCGACATACGCCAAATGGAAGCATTGATCGACCATTACGGCATTGCTTATGACCATTTGCACAGTGGGATGACAATTCAAGGCCACGACTCTGCGTTGTCGTTGCATGCAATTCATCCGCATCGAGACTGGATCACCATCCCCGGTGTTACAGAAGAGCATCCCAATGGCCGCTGTGGACTGATGCTGCTGGTGACGTATGGGAAGTTCCGCATGCTCTTCACCGGTGATGTTCATGTGTTCAACGACGAGCACCAGCGCCGAAGCCATTGGGAGAACCATGTCTTTAAACCCCTGGCAGACATCTTAGGCGATACAAAGATCCATGTGGTGCAGGTGCCGCATCACGGTATGGGTGGTGTGGAGCATGACTGGTGGATTGAGACGTTGGATGCCGACCTATATCTGCTGGATGGAATGCCTTGGAACCAGGCGACCATGGTGGATGCACTGAATCGCTGTCAGCGCCGCTTCTATTCACATTTTGCCGTTCCGCAGGCGTGGGTCACGGGTTATTTGGAGCTGCACGCCAACCTGGATGGAACCTGCCATAAGCAGCGGGTGGATTCATCGGTCAGGATTGAAGCTCCAGAGCAGGTGCCCTTAGGCAGCGATGTGCCCCTGACCTCGTATGCGTACGCTGTGAGTCGCGCGCCCCGCCGCTATGAGGCCTATCCTCAATGGCCGGATCACTATCCCGTGGAGCGTCTGGAGTTGGTCTGGGAGTTGGTCGCAGGGTCAGCACACCTGATCGATTGTGGTCATGGCAGTGCTCGGCTGCGGCCGCAGACCGCCGGAAGGATGGTTGTTCGAGCGCATGCTGCCCACGACCCAACAAAGGTGGGCGAGGTGACGATAGACGTTCACTGATGGTTTTTAGCCATTGGCCTAGGCTAAAGCACAGCCTGCAAGTCTCGAGTATCCGGCAGTGGCTTTCGGATTTCGAGTATCCTCTAGTGACTTAACATGGCGGAACGCGGCCAACTTAGAGTAAGAAGGGTGTATTGCACGTATCGAATGGGCCGTTTGTCGACCGATAGCTAAGGGCTCTCCCGCGGCGAGGTTCCATAAACGAACGGCCCAACACAGAAATTAAGGAGGAGTATTGGTGAATCGCTTATTTGCCCGCCATACGAAACGCCAAGTACAGAGCTTGGATGGATTTTGGCACTTCTGGACTGACCCGGATGACGTCGGTGTGGATGAGCAGTGGTTTCGTCAGCTTCCCGCCGAAGGTCGACGAGTGTTGGTGCCCAGCTGTTGGAACAATGATTTGGGGCTCTACGACTATGAGGGTCCCGCATGGTATGCCCGTACGTTTCACTCTGAAAGCGAACGAGTCAATTTGGTATTTCATGGATTCAGCGGCCAGATTGACATCTACGTTGATGGAATGCATGCGGCCAGTCAGTATGGAGGCTTTACCGGCATCGAAGTCTTGGTGGAGAATCTAAAACCCGGAGAGCACCATTTGGTCGTGCGTGTCGATAACACACACAATAACAGTAATACGATCCCATTGGCCCGCGTCGATTGGTTCCACTACGGTGGCTTGTTTCGCGGCGTGGAACTGCAGGAACTGAGGGATGTCTGGATCAAAGACGCGACTATTCGCTATACACTGGACCACACAGAGCGCACGGTTCAGTTGGACATGCAGGTCGTGGTGCAATCGTTCGGCTCCGAACTACAGAAGGATTTGGTTGTGGAGGTTAACGGCGAGTCCCTGTGTCGTGTGCCGTTGACGGTACGCGGCGAAATGACCGTGGAGATTCCTCGGCAGACGCTGTCGCAGGTAGATGTTTGGGACTGTGGACACCCGAATTTATACATGTTTCGCTTCGCTTTGGCCGAGGATGATCTACAGGAGCGGCTGGGCTTTCGCAATGTCGGCGTCGAGCGTGGTCGACTTCTGCTGAACGGCCAACCCGTAAACCTTAAAGGAGTCAACCGGCATGAAGACCATCCGGAGTGGGGTTTTGCCATACCGCTCCATTTGATGAAAAAGGATCTGGACATCATTAAAATGTTGGGATGCAATACTGTGCGTGGATCCCACTATCCGAATCACCCGGTGTTTCTGGATCTCCTAGATGAGGAAGGCATCTTGTTCTGGGAAGAGATCCCAATGTGGGGGTTCCCCGAACCGGCGTTGGCTGATCCGCTGACACTACAACGAGGTCTGCGAATGCATGAAGCCATGGTGCGTCGGGATATTCATCATCCGGCGATTATCCTCTGGGGATTGCATAATGAGGTAGATACACGAACCCAAACAGCCTTTGATCTCACCCAGGCGTTCGCAGAGCGGATTAAGAGCTTGGATACCAGTCGACCCCTGACCTATGCGACAAATCGCCCGTTAGACGATATTTGCCTGTCACTCGTAGACATTATTAGTGTAAACAAGTACTTTGGCTGGTACGAAGGGAGCAAGGAGGACTGGGCGGAGTTTTTGACAGATCTCAAGGAAAAATTGCGGCAGGATGGGCTCACTGGGATGCCGATCATTATCTCGGAATTTGGTGCTGGAGCGATCTACGGTGACAGTACGTTTGAAGCGCCCAAATGGACGGAAGACTTTCAAACCGATTATCTGGCGTACACGTTGGCGTTGTTTGCTGACGACGCCGATGTGATTGGAAGCTACGTTTGGCAGTACTGCGACATCCGCACGGCGAAGGAACTGGATTTGGGACGACCCCGCAGTTTTAACAATAAGGGGATCGTCAACGAGTACCGCAAACCAAAGCAGGCATTTTGGAAGGTGCAGGAGTTGTACCGCAGGTTCTAATCCAGACGATTCAGAGATCAGGTGCGTGGAATGGCAGGAGGGCTCGCGGCGAACATGTTCGGTCTGGAGCCCTCCTGCCGCGCGCAAGTGTGGGCGTGGCGGCGAATGGAGGCGGTGGTGCGGCCTTGAGTGTCAAGGGGGCTAAAGCGCTGCACAGCAGGGGATACGTAGAGGGCCAGACGAATTTTTTCATAAGTGGGTGCATTCGTTCAAAAAAAGTATTGACAATGGCGACGTCCAGAGGTACAGTAGAGACAAGAGGTGAATGAATGGTTCATTCATAAAAGCTGGTTCAAGGTGATGGAGACCGTCGTCACGGCCTTCGAGGCGATGTCTAGAAGGACCGATGTCCATGAAGCCAAAAAGATGGTTTTGTTCGGAGAAAAAATGAATGAACGGTTCATTCACAAGTGCCGCAAGAAGCTAAGTTCAGCGACGGCTGAGGTCGCAAATCCAAGAAGTACGGTGCAGTCAAGTGCAGGGAATGTACAGACGCTACAAAAAACAAAAACCACTTGAGAGGACGAGGAGTATGCGAGCGCTGAAAGCATTCTTTATCAATCGAGATTTTGGGTTACTGTTCTGTGGCCGGTTGGTGTCGCAGATTGGAGATGGTATTCACTACTTTGCCATGGCTTGGCTGGTTCTGGATTTGACAGGATCGGGAACAGCCTTGGGGACAATGCTGATGGCTGCGGCCATCCCCGGTATCATCCTAACCCCATTCACCGGCGTGCTGGCCGACATGTGGAACCGCAAACGAATTGTTGTTTCCATGGACATAGTACGAGGGTTACTGTTGTTAGGTACGGCGGGAATGTACGCAGCGAACTCCCTGACCCTTCCCATGATCTATGTTGTGACCATCTTACTTTCACTTTGCGGTGTACTTTTTGGACCGGCCATAACGGCTACAGTTCCCGGACTCGTCAAACGTGAAGAGTTGGTCCAAGCGAACTCTCGAGATGCACTGTCACACGGGGCCACCGGTATCTTGGGACCCATCGCCGGTGCTTTCCTGTTGGGCAGTATTGGTTACCTGGGAATCTTCATTTTCAACGGCGTCTCGTTCCTGATCTCGGCTGTGTCAGAAATGTTCATTCGCTTTCCAGTCCAAACCACAGTGACCCCAGCAGCGGATGGATCACGTAGTACTACGGGTTCGATACGTTTAAGGACGCAAGTGGAGTCCTTCGCTGCTTCGATGAAAGACGGTTTTCGCTATCTGTGGGGCAGTCCTGGGCTTCGCGTTATTATCGGTGGCGGGATTCTGCTGAATTTCCTGTTTAGCCCATTGTTCGGGGTTGTCTTTCCCTACTTCGGCAAAGAAGTGCTACAGATGGATCCAGAACTTTTCGGGATGAGCCAATCCAGTATTCCGGTGGGTATGCTTTTGGGCACGGTGCTGGTTGGAGTCATGGTTGGTCGGTTCCGTAAGCTGCACCTACTGATCGGGAGCGTGACGGCTCAAGGAATCGCCATCGCTTCCATGGCTCTCCTGGCCATTCCCGCCGTCTACCTGTCGCTTCCGCCATGGGGTATGCTGTTGGGGCTCGCTGGGCCGCTCTTGGCATTGGGCTTTCTCAATGTACAAGTCAACGTACCCATCAATGTCATGATGCAGGAAACAGTGCCGGACCACTATCGTGGGCGTGTCTTTTCGCTATTGGGCAGTACCATGAATTTGGCCGCTCCGTTGGGAATGGGATTGTTTGGCATCCTCTTGGATCGAGTGCCCATTCACTTTTTCTTTCTGGTCTGCGGCCTGTTAATTGCCGGCATGGCCATGGTGTTAGGGACATCGTCAGGGCTGCGTCAACTCTGCCGAGCCAATGAAATTTCGAACAGTAAACCGGAGGCCGGAGGAGAACGACAGGGAGAACACGACCCAAGAAACACCCAAGGCGTGGATGCGCCGGGTTTGGCACCCGCCGCTGCCCGAACGAACGGCAAAGAATTGGTTGCGAACGGGTAGGAAGGTGAAGTCCGTCGGGTTTCGGCTGTTGGGGACATGCGAGTTCTGGACGAATTGGTGTTACCTGGTACATGGGATAGTCTGGGAACGAACACGGCATGCTGTCCGCCTGCGGACGTAGACGTTACTGTCCTAAAGATGGATGTAGCCGGTGTTCTTCCCTTGTATAATGGTGAAGGTGACCAGGCAGAGTGCTTGTCCGAGCACGTTTGGGCCTGATGCTCATACAACCAAGTGATCCGGGGATCCCTTCAGTGTTGTCTTGGATCGCATCAAATGGAGGAATTCACATGAAGTCTAGATTTTCATTCGTTGCACCTCACTTTCTGGCAATCCTTGCTCTGACCTTGTCTTTGCTTTTAGCCTTAGGCAGCGCGTCGGCGCAGCACTGGGATCGAGATGAACTGAAGGCGTTTCTCGACACAGCTGTGGAAAAACAGATGGGAGAGCACAACATTCCTAACGCCGCCGTTGCTGTGGTAGCTGACGGCGAAGTGGCGATCGTTCAAGGGTATGGCTACGCAAATCTTGAGCAGCGCCGACCTGTGGAGGGTGGGACAACGATGTTTCGCATCGGCTCCACAGCAAAACTGTTCACCTGGACAGCGGTGATGCAGCTGGTGGAGCAGGGAAAACTGGATTTGGAAGCAGACATCAATGACTACTTAGATTTCGAGATCCCCAACACACTGATCACCACCGGCGAATGGGCCCCACCGATAACGCTCAAGCACCTCATGACCCATACACCAGGGTTTGAAGACTACATGTCCGACATCTTCTCTCTGGAGGCCGCGAATCTACGGCCGCTGGCCGAGAGCGTACGTGAGAACTTGCCGGAGCGTGTTTTCCCTCCCGGTGAAGTCATTGCCTATTCGAATTATGGAGCGTCATTGGCCGGCTATATAGTTGAGCGGACTGCGGGCCTGCCGTTCGCACAATATGTGGAAGAGAATATCTTGGATCCTCTGCAGATGAGCTTCAGTACGTTTCGGCAACCGCTGCCCGATCATCTGAATGAGCGTGGTGCCAACCCTTATCGCTTCGTCCACGGTGGGTTTCGCGAGGCCGGTTTCGAGTACATGAGCGAACCGGGTGGCAGTATGAGCAGTAGCGCTGGGGATATGGCCCGCTTCATGCTGGCGCATCTACAGGGTGGCCAACTGGATGGCGCCCGGATCCTCGAGGAAACAACGACGAGCACCATGCAAACCCAACTGTTCACCCATCATTCCAGTCTGAACGGCATGACCCACGGCTTCATGGAAGGGAACTTCAACGGGCGGCGAGTTTTGTACCATCCCGGTGGTACCATGCTCTACGATACGGTTCTTTATCTGCTGCCGGACGAACAGATCGGGTTTTTCATGACGCACAGCGGTGGCAGTCATATGGCCAATCTGCTGGTTTTCAAGGAATTCATGGACCAATATCTTCCCGCCCAGGATGTCCCGTCAGCATCCCAGACCAGTGCGCAGGCTCAATCCGGAGCGGTTGAACGAGCAGCAGATCTGGTGGGGGAGTACCAGCAGAACCGCCGTTCGTTCACCACTGATGACAAGATGCTCAGTCTCCTCTTCGGCACGATCCGAATCGAGACCGATGAACAGGGTCATCTCCTGGTACACTACTTGGGTGAGGTCCATCGTTTCGCTGAGTTGGAGCCGGGAGTGTACCGCAATGCCAGTGATCAATCGGTTTTGGACTTCGGCGGGAGTTTCGATACCATTGTTTTCGGAACGGATCCACTGGGTCGCACGTTACTCATGATGGACGGTCCTGTCAGCTATTCTCGGGCGCCTTGGTATGAACAAAGTGGGCCGAGTATCATCGGCTTGGCGGTGTCCATGCTGTTTATCGTGGGCAGTTTGCTCTATTGGGTGTTTAAGGCTGGTATTCTCAAGCTGCGCCGGCGCCCCATCAAGAGGGTGACGAGTTCCCACGGTGAGATCCTGGCTCGCTGGACGGCCGTGGTATTCGGGATTCTTACACTCGCTGTTGTGCTGGAATTCCTCATTGTTAGTGAGCCGGATCCTGTGTACATCTTGCCGCCTCCTGCCTACGAGATGACTCCCATGTGGAGCGCTGTTCTGAGCTTGGTGGTACCGTGGGTCATGGCTATTACCAGTTTGGCATTGACGGCATTCACTGTTCTAGTTTGGAAGCGTCGCTACTGGAAGCTACCCAGCCGTATTCATTACACGTTATTTTCCGGAGCGGCCATTCTGCTCATAGTCCTCTTCCGCCATTGGAATCTATGGGTTTGGTGACGTCTTGGCTTGTGTCGCGTCGGCTCGGTTGTGCATAGGCCTGGTAACATGCCCCTGCCAACGAACTGGGTGCAAAACGCCGCTTGTATGGCATGTATTTCCAGCTACCAGGTTCCTGGGTTTTATTGCCTTTTTGGTGGCGGTTCAAGCAGCACTTAAGCGTCGGCTGGGCCGTGATGCCGGCAAGCGATTCCGTCTTTGTGTCGTCTTTGGCTGTTTAGGTATTTGGACTTTGGATCTCTTTGGACCTGTGTAGCGGATTTTTGACAAATTCACTTGACAATTCTCACCAAGCGCAGTATTCTAGTCAAAACATGACTCACACTAACGATGAAGAGAACCTGTCTGCGTGTCTTCCTGACAGAGAACGGGGATCACTGGCTGTAAGTCCCTGCGAGGTTCAGATGCACAGAATACCATCTCGGAGTTGTTTGGCTGATTGCAG
>SLOZ01000224.1 GCA_007132255.1 Limnochordia bacterium
AACATTGGATGCACAACCAGATCCCATAGAAGACGTCATGGACACTACACCCATAGACGAACCTTTGGATCCCGCACCTACAGACCCGGCATTCTAGTCTGGCGGCACGGGGACGAACGTTCGGAAATCACAGTAGCATAGATTGCTGATGAACAATTCATGAACACTAAAGAGCGGTGCCCGTCGGGTGCCGCTCTTTTTTATCTGTTCTGCCCAATACTGATGGTCGGCAAGCAAACTCGTCACCGAACCAGAAGGAAGACAACCACCAGGAAAGGGCTTCCTTGACAGCTGCGTGATCTGGAGGAGGTACAGGATTCCTCGAAGGCGGCAGGAAGGAATTGCAGACGGCTGAGCAGCAGGGCGCTTGGCCGCCGGAGGACAAGCCATTGAGCTTGGATTACCGGTGTGGTTGGGTGGGGCCCATTCAAATCAGGTTAGATAGGCGAAAAACGCGTGTTCGACGAAATCACCCTTAAATCCTTACAGTGCGACCCGCGTAGGAGGAGCGGCGACACTGTTGAAGAAGACAGTATATAAGATAGGCCAAATGAACAGTGGTTGCCTAACAGGCCTGTTTCACAGACGGGTTCCAACGCTCAACGTTGGCAGTTCGGCTCGGAGAAACGGCAGTTAGCGGCATTTCGTACTCGGTTGTAGACCACGCTTTGTTCTCTATGAGACAGGTCAGCTAGCAATGTGTTGATAAAGTGCCCTGGCGAGCTCTTAACAAGAGACTCGAAATCGCTTTAGCAGCGATTTCACCGAGGTGTTGGGCATGCGTTTGCTCGGGGATGCCGGGAAAACCAACACGTTCCTAGAACGCCAAAGCGTACGCGGACAGGACGCTGTCTAACGATTCGTGCGCCGTTCCAAGCAGTCCCAACAGCGTTTAGTGGCTGGCATAGCGAAGGTTGGTTAGAGGAGTTAGGCGCTGCGGGTGCTGCTAGATGCTACTGCGAATCCGGCCATGAGCAGCGTGGCCGACAAAGGCGTGGCAAGCCGTGAATTGGAGGGAGCTATCAACGCAAGGCAGAAGTTGCGGTTGCACCATCCGCGGTTGTGCCGCCTGTCTGGCAAACGGTTGTTAACTGCTTTTGTATTTGGCTAAACAAATGGTAAATTATTTGAGAATTTTATTTTAGTGTGAGTCTTCGCAAAAGTGGGTAGGGAACTTTCCTGGAAGGTCGAAATAGTATTACAAAGGCCTCGGAAAGGAGTAGTGGAGTCATGACGCCATTTGACCGGCTCTTTTGGCGTTAGTGCGTTAGTGCGACCTGAATCACTGTGCCCGAATGCCAGTTGGATAATTAGATAAATGGAAGGGATGATCTCATGCGCAGAGTATTGATGTTGACCTTGGGTATCATGGTAATGCTGCTAATTGTTGGGGCGCATCCAGCCCCGGAACAAGACTTCACAGCATCTGTCAGAGTCATTCATCTGTCACCGAACGCCGAAAATGTCTCGGTGGAATTGCACCCCATGTTGGAGGGTATGGAGCCTGTCGTCCAAGACGAATGGAGCAACCTCCAGTACTTGGACCGCACGGATTTTTCCGAAGTGGGTTCCACGCAGGTGGAAGTTCTGGTCACCGTTGATGGAATGACCGTGCGAGAAACGGTTACTTTCGAGCCCCAGATGTACTATACCATTACCATCACGGGCGTCATGGTTCCGGAGGACATGGAACAACGGGCTGAGGAGGACGATGAGGGATTCTTTGCATGGCTGCAGGACTTGGTAACAAGTGACGACGAAACAGAGCGGTATCAGTTCCAGGTTCGGATTCATCAAGACGAACTGGACCCAATGGATGCAAACGACAAGCGCTTTCGTCTTGTCCATGCATCGCCGGGCACCGACTCTGTTAGTCTAGCCTATGCCGGCGAAGAAGATCCAGTGATCAGCGGGATCGACTTTGGTGAAGAGAGTTCCTATGTGACCACCGATCAGACTGGTGAACTCGAACTTCGGATTGCTGGCTCGTCCATTAGCATACAGGACATGCTGGCTGATGCCGAGATCGACTTCACTGAAGGACGAATTTACACAGTGTATCTGGCTGGTATGGCGTTCCAACCCGATAACGAGGAAACGGGCATTCACGTTGAAGTGATTGCTGATGAACCAGACCCGATGGAGGGCGTAAGAAGGAGTACTGCACCCATTGCTGGCGAGGATGGGCGAGCCCAGGCTGAAGACTTCATAGCCTCTGTGAGAATTATCAATCTGTCGCCGAACGCTGAAAGTGTCTCGGTGGAACTGCATCCAACGTCGGAGCATATGGATCGCATCACCTACGAAGAATGGAACGAACTGCAGTATCTGGATCGAACAGAATTTTTCGACGTGGAATCCGCGCAAATGGACGTCCTTGTCACTGTTGATGGAATTACAATTCAAGAACGGGTCAATATGGATCCGAGAATGCATTACACCATCACCCTGACTGGTCTAGTGGTTCCGGAGGAACTGGAACAGCGGGCTGAAGAGGATGACGAGGGATTCTGGGGATGGGTGCGTGACCTGTTTACGGGTGACGATCCAGCCGATGAGTATCGGTTCCAGGTTCGGATTCACCAAGATGAGTTCCATCCGTTGAATGCCGATGAAATGCGGATTCGTCTTGTGCATGCCTCGCCTGGTACGGCCGGTGTGGATGTAGGCTTTGCTGGCGACGATGATACCGTGATCAGTGGGATCAGCTATGGCGAAGAGAGTTCGTATACGACTACTGATCAGGCTGGTGAACTTGAACTTCGGATTGCTGGCTCGTCCATTAGCATGCAGGACGTGCTCACGGATGCCGAC
>SLOZ01000388.1 GCA_007132255.1 Limnochordia bacterium
CTGCGGGAACCGCACTTCCAGTCACCGCTTTCGGTAGGCAATGGGGAGTTGGCTTTCACGGCCGACGTCACTGGAATGCAGTCGTTTTCGCAGGCGTATGAAGGAGATGCCACCACTCCGCTGTGTACCATGTCCCAGTGGGGCTGGCACTCCTTTCCGTCACCAAACGGCGCGCCGCTGCGGCCGCATCTGTGGCCATCGCAGCAAGGTCGCGACATTCCCTACTATACCCACAAGCACAATCAGGAGGTTATGTATCGTTGGCTGCGAGAAAACCCTCATCGACTCCATTTGGGCAGGTTGGGTTTGAGCATTCGCTTAGCCGACGGCAGTCGCGCCTCGCTAGCAGATATCCGAGACATTCACCAGGAGTTGCATCTGTGGGAGGGTGTACTCTGCAGCCGCTTCACCGTTGAAGGCGTGCCAGTCTACGTTGAGACCTGCTGCCATCCCCGGCAGGATACTTTGGGTTTTGCCATCCAGTCACCGCTTATCCAAGCTGGCCGGCTGCACGTGGAGGCAGTCTTCCCCTACGGATCACCGGCAAAGTCTGCAGCCGCTTGGGACAATCCCCAGGGACACACCAGCCGCGTGGCAACCAGCGAGGCTGGTCGCTGGTTGATTCAACGGTCATTGGACGCTGACCAGTACTTCGTAACGTTGGCTTCCCACCGCCATGCGAGCTTGGTGCAGAGCGCGGAGCACCATTTTTTGCTGCGACCGCCGCAGGCCGAGGCATTCACATTGACCTGCAGCTTTGGTGTGGAGCCTCAAGAATCGCCAGACGACTACAAGGAACTGTGGGAGCGCTGCCGAGCGCATTGGCAGCGGTTTTGGAGCACAGGAGGAGCAGTCCAGCTCAGCAACAGTCGCGATCCCAGAGCTTTTGAACTGGAACGACGGCTGGTACTATCGCAGTATTTAACAGCGATCCAATGTGCGGGCACGCTGCCGCCCCAGGAGACAGGCTTGACCGTGAACAGCTGGCACGGGAAATTCCATTTGGAAATGCATTGGTGGCACAGCGCTCACTTTGCCCTTTGGGGTCGGACGCCGCTCTTGGAACGCAGTCTTTGGTGGTATGAAGCGATCTTGGACAAAGCCAAAACCTTGGCTGCGTCTCAAGGGTTTAACGGAGCTCGCTGGCCCAAGATGGTAGGTCCCGACGGTCGAGATAGTCCTTCACCCATCGGGCCTTTGTTGGTCTGGCAGCAGCCGCATCCCATTGTTTATGCGGAACTGTGTTATCGGGCAAAACCAACAGCAGAGACGTTGGAACGGTATAAAGGGATTGTCTTTGCAACCGCCGCCTTCTTGGCTTCATTCCCGGTATACGAAGCCGCAGACGACCGCTACAGCTTGATGCCGCCGTTAATTCCGGCCCAGGAGTGCCATGAGCCACTGAGCACTCGCAATCCCACATTCGAGATAGCATATTTCGGTCATGGTCTGCGTCTCGCGCAGCAGTGGCGCGAACGCTTGGGCCTGTCCAGAGATGCCCACTGGGATGCGGTGATCGCTAAGCTTGCAGCGCTGCCCATCAGAGATGGCGTGTATTTGGCTCACGAAGATTGTCCCACAACGTTTGCTGAATTTACCGTCGACCATCCGTCCATGCTCGGCGCGCTGGGTATGGTGCCGGGTTATGGCGTTCAGAACTCAGTCATGAGTATGACTCTGGACAAGGTCTGGGATGTCTGGCAGTTTGCGAAGTTTTCCTGGGGCTGGGATTATCCGCTGATGGCCATGACCGCAGCTCGTCTCGGCCGCCCCGAACTGGCAGTCGATGCACTCCTCATGGAGCAGCAGACCAACACATACCTGCCCAACGGACACAACTTTGTTCGGACACCGGATCTGCTGCAGTATCTGCCCGCCAATGGCGGCCTGCTGCTGGCAGTGGCCATGATGGCCGCCGGTTGGGATGGTGGGCCAGAGCACCATGCACCGGGCTTTCCCAACGATGGATCCTGGACAGTGGAATGGGAAGGGCTGCAGCCGATGCTGTGATTCCCGGAGTTTGCAGTGTAAGGAGCGGTTCTTGGTTCGCGAATCTCAAGTCCGCCGATCGGCGGCAGCCCGGTAATGGCTGCGCTTAGGGCCAGCCAGTTCATTGCGCCAGGCGTTTGGCGTTTCTCGGAGTTGAACTGCCAACTTTGGGCGTTGGAACCCGGCTATGCAACAGACGCCCATCTCAGTGACCTGACACAATGAGCAGGAAAACAGGCTGCCTATTTTCTAGGCAGGCCTGCTTGTAGGCCATATCTTCTTGGATCATGACGCGGTCGGGACAAAAATGAGGCAGAAAACGGTCAAGGACCGTGGACGCGAACTGTGTCCAGAATGCGATCATCTCGGACACAAAATCGGGCCGCTGGATCATCATGATGCAGAGATTCTCTAAGCCTAACCACTCACGAAGCTGCCAGAGGGGCCCAGAAAATGCCATGGATACGGGATTATCCCGAGCGGCCAGGTCTCCACAATGCTGAAGAAATCGGTGGGAAGCCTGCCCGGTGAGTCCGGTCGATAACGCTGTTTCATGGCTTGCCAGTCAGCGGTTGTTTCAACGGGTATCTTGTGCCACTTGCGCGTAACGAAGTCCTTCGCTGTGCGCAGATACGTCAGAAGGTATTGATCGGAGATCTCGACGATGGCTTCGGACCAATCCTGAACGATGTAGTGACCGTCATTATTGTCCAAGATGGTTTCTGGATACTCCAGAAACCATGCGGAAAGAAATCCCGGGGCTTACCTGCGGTCCTGGGGCGCTCAAGGCCCAACAGATCACGGAGA
>SLOZ01000519.1 GCA_007132255.1 Limnochordia bacterium
ATTGTTGCTGATCACGTCGGTACGCTGTGCCTGAACTAGCATCCCAGAAGCCGCCGTGTACATGCCTCGAATCACAGGCAATCCTCCCCTCTCAATCCACTCTAACATACGTATCGGCAGTCTCCCTTTGGACCTTTAGCCCAATTCTGGAAACTGCCGATTTTCTGCAAAGTGGATTCCGGTGCCACCAACCACGGGAACTCAGCGCACGTTATTTGAGGCCAGGATCACGCCACTTTTTAACTTATCAAGACTGTTTAAAACCTGGCCGGTGCCCCGAGCCACGCAGGTCAAGGGATCATCCGCAAGATGAACGGGAACGCGAGTAGCCTCCTCCAAGAGCGGAACTAAACCGTCAAGGAGCGCGCCACCGCCAGTCAAGACCATACCCGAATTGACAATATCTGCCGCCAATTCGGGCGGTGTTATCTCAAGAACTTTTTTTATGTTCTCCACAATGGCGAGGATGGGTTCATCGATAGCCGCGTAGATATCCCCGGAGGATAATTCTATGGTACACGGAAGTCCACTGACGAGATCTCGACCCCGGACTGTCATATGCTTGTCCGTATGCGGGTAGGCTGAGCCGATCTGGATCTTGATTTCTTCGGCGGTCCGTTCCCCAATGGCCAGATTGTATTCCCGCTTAATATGGCGGATAATTGCTTCCTCGAAGTGATCGCCGCCAATCCGCAGGGACTCTGCTACCACCTCACCGCCCAACGATATCACTGCGATATCTGTGGTACCACCGCCAATATCAACGATCATGTTTGCTGTAGGTGCCGCAATGTCTAAACCGCAGCCAATGGCCGCAGCCATAGGTTCCGAAATCAAATAAACCTCTTTGGCAGCCGCCCGCGACGCTGCTTCAAGAACTGCACGCTTTTCCACACTAGTCACCCCACTGGGAACACAGATGACGACCCGTGGTCGAAACAGCCTGCGCTTACCCGTGGCCTTGTCAATGAAGTAGCGCAGAATCTGCTCGGTGATCTCGTAGTCTGCGATCACCCCATCGCTCAGCGGCCGAATAGCCCGGATATTCCCGGGAGTGCGGCCAATCATCTGGCGCGCTTCTTCGCCAATAGCCCGAATGTGCCCGGTGCTCACTTCCATGGCCACCACCGATGGCTCATGGATCACAACCCCTTTGCCTCGTACATAAACCAAAATGTTAGCTGTTCCCAAATCAATCCCAATATCGGATCCAAACATGGACAGATTTGCCCCTTTCCGTTTCTCTTTCTGGGCTCTACCACAACTTCGGGGGCGATTCCCTATGGAGCCGTGCACGGCCGTCCACTTACGTTTGCGATGGTGAAATCGCAGTTCCCCCATAGGCCTACGATCACGACCTATGTCGACATTCTACCCAAAAACTTCGTTCGCTACTCACCGGCTGCGCGCAGACGAGCAGCGGCCTTCTGCAGTGCCACCTGAATCCGTTGAAAGTCCGAATCCTCTTGTTGTTCTTTCAAGCGCCGTTCGGCTCTTTCTTTGGCTTCTTTAGCACGCATAACATCGATCTCTTCGGCCGTCTCCGCCGTGTTAGCAAAGATGCGCAGCGTCGAACCATCCATCTCCGAAAAACCGCCACTCACAGCCAAGCGGTCTTTGGGCCCATCTTTGGGCCCATATTGGACCACGCCAATTTCGAGAGCAGCAATGGTCGGAGCATGATTGGCCCAGATCCCCAACAGCCCACCTTTGGCCGGAAGGAGAACCGATTCAACCTCGATATCCAGCACTGTGCGTTCTGGTGTTACGACTTCCAGTCGAAAGACACTCATGATTAAGCACTCTCCTGCTCCATAGACTTGGCCTTTTCCACAGCTTCATCGATGGTTCCCACCATATAGAATGCGCTTTCCGGCAGCGAGTCATGTTGACCGTCAAGGATCTCCTTAAAACCGCGAATGGTCTCTTTCAGCGGCACGTATTTGCCTGGCATTCCCGTGAACTGTTCCGCAACGAAGAACGGCTGCGAAAGGAATCGTTCCAAACGACGAGCTCTGGCCACCGTCACCTTATCCTCATCTGACAGCTCATCCATGCCAAGAATAGCAATGATATCCTGGAGCTCCTTGTACCGCTGCAGCACTTGCTGGACGCCGCGCGCCGTATCGTAATGTTCCTTACCGAGAACGTCTGGCGCCAACAAACGCGACGTAGACGCTAGGGGATCCACGGCTGGATAGATGCCTTTCTCCACAATACTCCGTTCTAAGTTGGTTGTCGCGTCCAGATGAGCAAAGGTCGTGGCCGGAGCCGGGTCCGTATAGTCATCCGCCGGTACATAAATCGCTTGAATGGATGTAATCGAGCCCTTTTTCGTTGTCGTAATCCGTTCCTGCAGCTGTCCCATCTCCGTGGCCAGCGTCGGCTGGTAACCCACAGCTGAAGGCATGCGACCCAAAAGCGCCGACACTTCGGAACCCGCCTGTGTGAATCGGAAAATGTTATCGATGAACAAGAGCACATCCTGACCTTCCTGATCACGGAAACTCTCGGCAATGGTCAGACCCGTTAAGCCGACACGCATCCGAGCACCTGGAGGTTCGTTCATTTGACCAAAGACCATGGCCGTCTTGTCAATAACGCCCGAATCCTTCATCTCGTGATAGAGATCGTTCCCTTCGCGGGTTCGTTCACCTACACCAGCAAAAACCGAGTACCCACCATGCTCCTGGGCAATGTTGCGGATTAGCTCCATAATCAAAACGGTTTTGCCGACACCGGCACCACCGAACAAACCGATCTTACCACCTCGGGCATAAGGCGCAATCAGATC
>SLOZ01000142.1 GCA_007132255.1 Limnochordia bacterium
CGACAACTTCTGAATCAGGTGTCTCATCCGGGTAGTTCATTTTTATGGTGGCCATCGCGCTTGGTCGGGAAAACCAGGAACATCTCTCGGCAAACCTGCCATTTGCAGCGGCAATTGCCGTAAACACCGAACTGCTTCACTTGTGGAAGGCATGGCATTGGCACTTATCGGATAAACCGGTTGACGAGAAATTCCGCTTAACGAAAACTTCTGCCGAACCAGCGCTAAGCCAGTAGGCAGCAGTTTTGTCGTTGACCGTTCCAGTCGGAGTTTTACCACCAGGTGGTCGTTAGGCGCGGTAACTTTCGGAAACCAAATTGCAGAACATCTTTTCCTTGAGCGTTGCGCTATCTCCTCCCAGTGCATCAACCAATGCATAGGCAAAGGGCAGTGTCGAAGCAGGTCCTCGGCTGGTGATCAAGTTATGATCCACCGCGACGATATCTTCCACATAGTTCGCTTCACGAAGCAGAGAATGGTAGGTTTCTCCTGGGCAAGATGTCATGGTGCGGCCTTTTACGATGCCCACTCTTTCTAAAACCATCGGAGCGGCGCAAATGGCTCCGATGAACTTATTCGGATCCTGATCAAAGTGTTGCACTAAGTCAATGACTCGCTCATCATCCCTCAGGTTCTTCGCCCCAGGCATTCCCCCTGGCAGAACAATCATGTCATAGTCTTTGATCGCGTCGGTCAGTAATCTGTCTGTCTTGACTTCAATATCATGGGATCCCTTAACCATCTCACCAGCGATACTCACCGAATCGCACTGGAACCCAGCTCGCCTCAAAACGTCAATGACAAACAACGATTCTCCTTCTTCAAAACCTTCTGCTAATAGCACGGCGATTTTGCTCACAGACATCTCCCTTTCTATTGCGGAATCTCAGTTACCTTCATGGCCAAGTATACGTTGTCGGCCCGCCTCCTGCAATAGATTTCCCGATTTAGGAATTCAAGACGCTGGTTCAGCAGGTGTCCACACCTGCTCAAACCTACGCGTTAAGCTAGTTTTGTCTAGCTCGCTTCCCGGAGGCGGCCGCAAAACTCTGCCAGCGTTCGGGCAAAATGCAGCTAAACTGCGTCAAGATCCAGTGTCCCTGGGGCGTAGCACGGGAACGAATCTTTCGCTTGGCAATGGATATTCTGACTTGATCAAGTCACCTTATGGGCAAACGCAGGTCTTATCTTGGCTTGGAGAACACTACTGGTCCGAACAGCGCCAAGCCGCTTTCGCTCACGTTCCGTGCGTGTCATGATGTATTGGTCTTCCGGTTGTTACCAAAAGGGCTTCTCGCCAGAAAGCGAAGGTCTTAGCCGCCGTTTCTTTCGCTGGATAGCGTTTATGGTGTCCGCCCCGCCCATGAGCGAAGAGGATCTGTTGATCGATTGTGGAACTTTATAACAGGCCGCTTTGGCGGCAACAGCCAAAGGAGGACATCATGGTGCAATTGGAACAAATGATCAGCCATTTAAACATAGGCGCTGCGGGCGAAGTACTGCGTCCGCACTGGGAAGCATCGCTTTCTTCGCGCCCAATGCCGCTGCCGGCCTTTCTTACCGAGAAAGGTTTGGCCCACAATGCAGAACTCTGCGGTCTAGACGCAGATGCCATCTCCGTTCTGGAAACGATTCGTCAACAGATTGTCCAGGATGAACACTTAATTCAGCTTGCTTGGCACTGCCACAATCTGCTCTACACCTACACAGATTATGAGGAACTGCAGCAATGGCCCTGCCTTAGTGAACGCTTTGGGGATAGTCATGGCGCCTTCTATCTTATTGTCGCTACTTCCATGGTGCCCCTAGTCGAAGAGAAGCACCGGGAGCTCGGTGTCGATCCCCAGATCACCCAGGCTACCTGCAAACAGGTATCCGCCTTTGCTCAGAACTACAAGCGTATGGCCGACAGTATTGGCATACCGCTGCGGCAGCTCTTTTGGCTGCGCCATTACCCCGCTGGCCGTCTCTTTCGAATCGGGCGAATGGAGTACATGATCAAATCTTTTGCCGGAAAAATCCAAGTCTATCGTCACAAAGAAACAGCCCAAACGGTGGCGCTGTGCGACGCTGGTGTGGATTTCAACGAACATGGATTCATTGATGGCCAGAAAGCATGGTGTTCCTCACTGCAGATGGAGTCGGGCAAGGTCATAGGTCAGCCAATATCGCCTAAGGGCTTCGCCGAACGCCGATCCACAGAGCTTGATCTGTCCCAGTGGAAGTGTGTTCTGCAACCCGGGGATTCTGTACTTGACATGCATATTCCAGCAGGAGGCGGCATGCAACCTTGGAAGTGTCGTGATTCTATGGCTGCCGCAGCATCCTTCTTTACTCACATGTTTCCGGATGTCAATCTCAACGCCATCGTCTGCAACTCTTGGATCTTCAACAGCCAGCTGGAGGAAATCCCGCTTTCCTCGGACAATCTCGTGCAGTTCCAGCGCGAACTGTACCTATTCCCAGTTTCCTCCCAAGGAAATGACGGACTCTGGTTCATTTTTTTCCAAGACCCTTTCGATCCAGCGACGGCACCCCAAGACACCAGTCTACAGCGGTCCGTTGCCGCCTTTTTGGCCCAAGGGAACCAATGGCGAAGCGGCGGCATGTTTTTTTTGCTCGACGATTTACGGCATTTCGGAACGCAGCATTATCGCAGCCAATATGCAGCTGCCGGCAATGACAACCATGTCTAGAAACGTGTTGATAAAGTTCCCTGGCGAGCTCATAACGAGAGACTCGAAATCGCTTTAGCAGCGATTTCACCGAGGTGTTCGGCATGAGTTTGCTCG
>SLOZ01000395.1 GCA_007132255.1 Limnochordia bacterium
CCCAATGGCATTAATCTATGGGTAGTCGGTGATCAGATTCGCAAGGGTGCAGCCCTCAATGCTGTCCAGATTGCAGAAATTTGGGCTGAACGGAGGTAGCTCGGCGTGAAAGTTATTGTTCAGAAATTTGGCGGTCGTTCGCTGATTAACGATGAATTGCGCCGAGCAGCCGCTGCCCAAGTGAAACGAGCTCTGAATACGGGTCAAACACCTGTGGTTGTGGTCTCAGCGTTGGGTCGTTACGGAGATCCCTATGCTACGGACACGTTGATTCAGCTGATGCGCAAAGTTCATGATCGGCCATCGGCCCGATCGTTAGACCTGCTGATGAGCTGCGGCGAGATCATAGCCGCAGCCCTGTTTGCCGAAGAGTTGATGGCTGGAGGATTGGTGGCTGTGGCGCTGACGGGTTGGCAGTCCGGTATTTATACGGACGAGCGGCACGGGGAGGCATTTGTTGATCGAATCGACACAGCACGGTTGTTGACAGAAATTGGAGCCGGAAGGATACCGGTGGTTACGGGGTTCCAGGGCCTATCGCCTTCTGGAGAAGTCACTACACTGGGACGCGGAGGCAGTGATACCACAGCCGCCGCGCTGGGAGTAGCGTTGGAAGCTGGTTGGATTGAAATCTTCACTGATGTTGACGGTGTAAAAACCGCAGATCCAGCCATCGTGCCGGATGCGGGAACCATTGCAGCACTAACGTACCAGGAAGTGGTTGAGCTGGCTCATCTGGGAGCTAAAGTGATTCATCCTCGTGCTGTGGAAATTGCCATGGAAAAAGGCATTCCACTGCGGATTCGGTCTGTGAATGATTCGTACGGGGGCACGACGATTGGTGGCCGTGGACGCAGCCAAATCAAGGAGTTAGCGGCTATTGGCGATCGAGTTGTGGCTGGCATAGCTCATATGGGCCATCGGGCCAAGGTTCAGATTGATGGCTGTGCAGATTTCAATGCGTCTGGCATGGCGCTGCAGGTTTTTCGTCGTCTGGCGGAGTCTGATGTCAGCGTGGACTTGATCTATCTTTCAACGGATCGTATTGGGTTTATCGTGGACTCCGACAAGGCTGCGACGACGCAGCAGGTTCTGGATCGGCTGGCACTGAAGTCGCGCGTGGAGTCAGGCTATGCCAAGGTATCGGTGGTCGGTGCGGGAATGCACGGTGTTCCCGGGGTGATGGCTAGAATTGTTGCTTGTTTGGAGACGATCGGTGTGCCTATCCTACAGACAACGGATTCCCACGCGAATATCAGCTGCCTTATCCATGAAGAGTACTTGTCATCGGCTGTGAGTGCTCTGCACAAGGAGTTTCATTTAAGCTAAACAGCATCTCGGAGAGCGACATGCCGCTGCGGCGGTGCACATGTATGTGAAGGAGGAATTGTTGGTGGAATACGGACAGGTGTTTACGGCCATGGTAACACCCATGAAGCCTGATGGCCAATTGGATGTGGTCCAAGCAGTTGAGTTAGGGCGTCGATTAGCGGGAAGTGGCTCAGATGGATTGGTTCTCAGTGGAACCACGGGGGAATCACCCACGTTAACCTTTGATGAAAAGGTGGAGCTTTTCACCGAAGTGGTGAACGCCCTAGGTGGCAGTATTGAGATTATTGCAGGGACAGGTTCTTACAATACGGCTGAAACTGTGGAACTGACGCGAGCTGCGGAGAAGGCCGGCGTTGATGGAATCATGTTGGTCACTCCGTACTACAATAAGCCTAGTCAAGAAGGATTGTATGAGCATTTCCGAACTGTAGCCGAAACGGCTTCACTGCCGATCTTGCTGTATAACGTGCCTGGGCGAACCAGTGTCAACTTGCTGCCTGCAACAGTCGAGCGGCTTGCTGCCATTGATAACATTGTTGCGATTAAGGAAGCCAGTGGCAGTCTGCCGCAGGTCAGTGAGATCAAGCGCTTGGTTCCCGATGACTTCTTAATATATGCTGGGGATGACAACCTAACCCTGCCGATGCTGGCTGTGGGTGGTGCTGGTGTGGTTAGCGTAGCTGCTCATCTGGTCGGGCGGCGCATTAAGGAAATGATCGAGGCGTTCACTGCCGGCAAAGTCAAGAGAGCCGCGGCGATTCACACGGAGCTGCTGCCTTTGATCGAAGTACTTTTCTTGAACACCAATCCCGTCATGGTGAAACGAGCCCTTGATCTGATGGGCGTATCCACGGGCCCTTTCCGTTTGCCATTGGTGTCACCAACGGCAGAAGAAGAAGGTCAGCTCAAGGATGTTCTGTCAACGTACGGCTTGTTGGAACGCTCTTAAATGGGCGTTCTTTTTTTCGTTGTGGTACCTGTATCCGAGGCTGCGTCGTCCGGGATTTGATGGTTTGCATGGCGTTGGACGGTGAGGTCGGTTTGGCGTTAGTTGCTTTTTCCATTTAGAAAGGGTATAATGAAAGTCAGCTGATCCTGTGCGGAATTGGTACGTTCCTCGCTGCAGATATACATTGGGCGGGTGCAGAAGGGGAACTTGCATTTCTTTATGGACTAGACAATACTTGCATACGATATGCGGAAAAATTCGGAGGTGTCGTTTTTTAATGGCAAAAAAGGATAAAGTGCGCATGATTTCCCTGGGTGGAATGGGTGAAATCGGCAAAAATATGATGGTGGTGGAACTGGGAAGTGACATCATTGTTATTGACGCGGGAGTGATGTTCCCAGAAGACGATATGCCCGGTGTGGACTTAGTGATACCAGATACAACGTATTTGGTCGACAATGCAAAACGTGTCAAAGGGATTTTCTTAACCCATGGGCACGAAGATCAC
>SLOZ01000488.1 GCA_007132255.1 Limnochordia bacterium
GCAGACGGCAGGATCAAGTGGGTGTTTGAACAATGCAGAACGGAGTTTGCCAGTTCTGGCGAACCGCTTCGATCTGTGGGTGTTGTGCAGGATATTACAGACCGCAAGAACGTGGAACGCGAGGCTCAGGCCAGACAACAAGAACTGGACACGTATTTCACGTCCAGCTTAGATCTACTGTGCATCGCCAACACGCAAGGGGAGTTTATTCGAGTCAATCCGGAGTGGGAAGAAGTCCTGGGTTATTCCGTCACTGAGTTGGAAGGGAAGCAGTTCTTGGACTACGTTCATCCTCAGGATGTGGCGAGTACTAGAAAAGCCATCACCATGCTGGAAGACCAACAGGAAGTTCTGGCATTCAGCAACCGCTATCGCTGCAGTAACGGAGCGTATCGTTGGATTGAGTGGCGGGCAAAGCCGGTTGGTGAGCAGATCTACGCCGTGGCCAGGGATATTACTGTGAAAAAGGCAGAAGCAGAGCGACTGCAGACGCTGAATGAAAACCAAGCCACTCTATTGGATATTTCGACGCGCCTGATGGGGGCCACCCCGGACAGTGTTGATGAAGTGGTTCATGCCACTATGGAACGAGCCGCCAAAATCGCTGTGGCCGATCGAGTCTATGTGTTCGAATATGACTTTGAGAAGCAGGTTTGCAGCAATACCTATGAATGGTGCGGGCCCGACATTCGCCCGCAGATTGATCAGTTACAAAATCTCTCGATAGACATCTTGCAGGATTGGCTGGATCAGCACCAACGCCGGGAGACAGTTTTGATCGATGATGTCAGCGCCATGCCCGATGGGGATCTCATTAAGGGGCTTCTTGAGGCCCAAGATATTCGCAGTATGATCTGCGTTCCTTTGTTCATGGGCGAAACCCTTTATGGTTTTGTCGGTTTTGACGCTGTAAAGCAAGCGCATCGCTACGCCAAGGAAGAAGAAATCCTGTTGAACCAATACGGAAACAACTTGCTATCGACACTGGTACGAGTGGATTATGATCGTGCGCTGCGCAAGAGCGAAGAACGAAACCGGTATGAAAAAGAGCAGTTCAAAACCACACTGTTGTCTGTGGGCGATGCTGTCATATCAACAGATGCCAGCGGTAATGTGGCGATTCTCAACAGTGTTGCGGAATACCTGACCGGGTGGACGCAGCAGGAAGCGTTCGGCAGACCCATCGAAGAGGTGTTTTACATTGTCAATGAGTTCACTAGAAAACGCTGTGAAAACCCTATCCAGCGAGTTCTGAACACTGGAGATACAATTGAACTGGCCAATCACACGCTGCTCATCTCGAAAGACGGGATCGAACGGCCCATTGACGACAGCGCGGCACCGATCATTGATGCCAGTGGAACGATAGCCGGTGTTGTCCTGGTCTTTCGGGACTTTACAGAGAAGAAAGAGAGCATGGATGAAATAACGTACTTGAGTTTTCACGACCATCTAACGGGCCTCTACAACCGACGTTTTTTTGAAGCAGAGTTAGCCCGCCTTGATACCGAACGAAACCTGCCCATCACGATCATTATTGGTGACATTAACGGGCTCAAACTGCTCAATGACTCCTTTGGGCATGCCGTTGGTGATGAACTTCTGATCAAGGCTGCCCAGACGGTCAAAGATGGTTTCCGAGCCGATGATATCATTGCCAGAGTTGGGGGTGACGAGTACGCTGTCCTATTACCGAAAACGGATGCCAGCGAGGCTGAGCAGTTAATCAAACGAATCAAGGGTCACTTAAAGAAACAAACGGTACGCGGTGTCGAAGTATCAGCTGCGTTCGGTTTCGCAACCAAGGTTGATGAAACTCAGCCTATTGAAGCCATTCTCAAGGAAGCGGAAGATAGCATGTATAACCAAAAGCTATTCGAAGGCCCCAGCGTTCGAGGTCAGGCCATTGAAAATATCTTAGCCGCCATACACAACAAAAGTGCCAGCGAAAAAGCCCATTCCACCAGGGTATCAGAACTCTGCCAGGCGATGGGAGAGGCACTCGGGCTTGATGAGCAAAGAGTGAAAGAACTCCGGGCATTCGGGCTGCTGCACGACATCGGCAAGATAGCCATATCCGATGAGATACTGGATAAACCGGATCTCTTGACGGAAACCGAGATGAAAGAGATGCGGCGGCATTCAGAAATTGGGTATCGGATTCTAAGTACGGCCAGCGGAATGTCCGAGATCGCTGAGTATGTACTGGCTCATCACGAGCGCTGGGACGGCGGCGGTTATCCAAAGGGTCTGAAACGAAATCAGATTCCTCTAGCCTCAAGAATTTGTGCAATCGCAGACGCCTATGATGCCATGACCAGTGACCGCAGTTATCGGCAGGCAAAGACACCCGATTATGCCCACAAGGAACTGCGGGCAAACGCAGGTGCCCAGTTCGATCCCGAGCTGGTAAAGGTGCTTTTGGATCATGTCGTTGGTGGCGAAGGGGGATCAATAGGCGTGTGATCGGCCACGGCTGTCCTATAACGTGGTGTCTCCTGGACGGCAAGGAGGAATCACACTATGACGGTCGTTATTACCACCCGCATACGAGATGCGATTCGAGAAGGTGGGAGTATGGATGGGCCATTATATCGCGCTTTGGTTGGCTGTCGCGGTGCCGTTCAGCGCACTACCCTTAAGTAACAGCCTATGGAGATTAGACACCAGGTGATCGTAATGTACGGGCTGCATACGCCCAGATGCTCACGGAATTGGAAGCTGCGGTTGCCAAGTTCACGGGTGCCGGAGCCACCCATCCCGATAGAACACCGCAGTTGAAGCGTAC
>SLOZ01000227.1 GCA_007132255.1 Limnochordia bacterium
CATTTCCAGTCCCGTTCACGAAGCTTTAGCCACTGCCCAGAAATCGATGTTTACCGCCTGACTCTTCCTACACCAGCACACCACCGCACCATTCCACCCAGACACCACCAAACCATCACACCGCCAAACCATCACACTGCCAAACCATCACACCGTCACACCGCCAACCCGTCACACCACCAAGTCGATCCCATGCTGCCGGGCGACGTTTATGCCTAGGATGTACTCTTAGCCTGTTGTGTCTGCAGGGGAATGATAATGCGAAAAACAGTCCGGGAACCAGGGACAGAGTCCACCTCCACGGTCCAACCGTGGGACTCCAGAATGCTCTTCACAGTGGCCAAGCCCAGACCCATGCCATCGTCCTGGCGTGAGTTCGTGCCTCGATAGAACGGCTCAAAGACATGTTCCATCTCCTCAGCTGTGATCCCCGGGCCGGCGTTTACCACTTCCAGGCGAACGCTGTCTTTGACCACGACTGCCTTCAGATGGGCTTCCTTTTCGTCCCCAGAATAACGAAATGCGTTGTGGACAACGTTCTCCAGTGCCCGAGTCACCAAGCCGGGGTCCATGTTAACCATGGTTGTGGGTGGAATATCCACGGAGTACGTCATACGGACACCAAACAGCGCACCATCTTCAGACCACCGTTTGGCCAAACCAGAAAGAAATCTTTCCAGATCCGTCGCCACGTGAGTCGCTTTCCACTGCCCGGCCTCCATTTTGACAAACTCTATGAGCTGCAGAATCCGTCCTTCTAACAGCTTCGATTTGCTCTTGATGATACCAAGATACCGCTCCATCTTCTCCGGGTTATCTGCGTAACCCTCGGCGATAGCGTCGGCGTAGCCCTCGATCAAAGCTAGTGGTGTCTTAAGGTCATGGGACACTCCCATGATAAAACGGGCGCGGCGCGCATATTCTTCCTTCACTTTTTGTCGCATAGTTTCGAAGGACCGAGTCAGCGACGCGATCTCGTCATTGCCCTTCGCTTCTAGCTGAAATTCCAGATCGCCTTGGGCGATGCGGCTGGCCGCTTCATCTAGTTGGTGCAGAGATCGCCGAATGCTGCGCAGAATGGCAAAGGACATGATGGATGCGAACGCCAAGAGAATCACCGGTATGATCAGTCCCAGCCAGCCCTCCATGTGCGATGCACTGAGCCAATCAGCTTTCGGACTGTGAAACACGACATACGCTGTCTCACCGGTTGTGTTATCTTGATAGCTGAGCAGCTGCACTTCGATGCCTGGATCCACGGATCCCTGCGGATAGGGGAGCCCAGATTGGATTGCGGGAGTCGTCGAATGCAAAACAAGCCCTTCGGGATCTAAAACCGCCATTTGCAGTCTGGCGGGCCCTTCATCCCAGGCCACACTCTCCAAAGCACCAGACTCGAGAGCCGGTCGCAGATGGGCACGTACCCACTTTTGTTGGACCAAATGGGTCGCCACGTCCTGCGTGCTTTCGGAGCCTTCCCAATACCCTAGACCCGTCTGAAAGGCAAAAATCAGCATCACGGATACAATAGGTATGACGGTAATCCCAATGATGAGAATAAGGAACTTGGCGCGTACAGACACGGCTATCTCTCCTTGACCGTTTCAGAATTAAAGCGGTACCCTTTGCCATGAATGGTCTGAATATACACAGGTTCTTTGGGATTTTCTTCGATCTTTGCCCGCAATCGCTGTACATACACAGCCACGGTCGTAATGTCCCCGTAGCTGTCCCCCCAAACATTGGCATAGATGTCTTCCGGATTACGGGCCCTGCCGCCCTGCTGGATCAGGTAACGCAGAACCTCAAATTCCTTGGAGGCGAGGGGTACCCGCCGCTCGCCGCTGTGCAGAACATAGCCTTCTAAGTCCATAGAATATGGGCCAAAGTGCACCGTGTTCGCCTGAACCGTGGTCCGCGAGCGCCGCAGCAGAGCACGAATCCTGGCCACCAATACTTTCGGCGCAAATGGTTTGGAAACGAACTCGTCTGCTCCCATGCCCAAACCCATCACCACGTCCTCATCGGCTTCGCGAGCGGAAACGATCATGACAGGTACAGTGCTGCTCTTGCGCAGGGTTTCCAGAAACTCGAATCCATCCATGCCTGGCAAGTTGATATCGAGGACCACCAGATCGTACTGCTCGCGCAAGCAGAGATAGAGTCCAGCCTCTGCCGACTCAGCGATATCGCTTTCGATGCCGTCGCGCTCTAAATACATCTGCACCAGCGACGCCAGTTCGTGTTCGTCCTCAATGATCATGATCCGTGCTTGCATGAGTCGCACCTCCCCACTGTACAAATCCTGTATAGCCCCAGTAGACCTATCCCATAGCCGCACATCGCCGGCCAAAATGCTCTTCCACGGTCGACGGAAAATCTGCAAACAAACGCTGCAAGCTTCGGGTGGCTCTACCCGGGGTCGTTATCCACCGGGTTTCGAAAAGCCGTCAGAACGATAGGCTGTACGACAGACTGGCTGTGGCCGTTGTCACGCCAAGGCCCAACTCCGTCGTATCGTCACCATAGAACCAACTGATACCCACGCTGGGTTTCCACCCGGCCCAACCGCGATGGGACAGGCTCGCCGTGACCTGACCCGAACCGTCGCTGAGATTGCCTAACCAAAATGTGCTGGTACTAAATTTCGTGTTCAACAGCTCGCTCCAACTCACTGCAGCCGCTCCATAATGGCGGCTGGTGTAGGGCATCAGGTCTGACAGTCGGATTTCTTCACTGACCAAAAGAACCGCCAGCCTTGGGTCATACAGTACACTGCGGTC
>SLOZ01000331.1 GCA_007132255.1 Limnochordia bacterium
GTAGGTTCCGGTGAGGTTAGGTACTGGCGCCGCATAACCTTCGATGCTGCCGGCTGTCTGCAGCCACGCGTACAAGAGCGCGGCAAATTCTTCTTGGAACCCCTGTAGGTCTGCCAAGAACTGAGGATGGGCAGCTTGGGCTGCCGTAGCTCGTTCCAATGCGGCCGTGAAACGATCGAGAATGTCTGCGTACTCCGCAAAATCCATGGCCGAATTATCGCTTGCTGGCTGCCATGCTTCATACGATGCAGCAGGTGCTGCAATCAACAACAGAGCCAACAGCAAAACCAAACCAGTGTTCCTATTCATCAACGATCCCTCCTGGAATTGAATAAGAACTATATTTGGCGGCGACAGTCTGGTTTCCTTTGGCTAACGGGTTTGTCACAATTATTTCATGTGACAAAATGTGACGCTGGTTTGCGGCTGAGATCCTCAGGACTTTGAAGGGCCATGGTTGCATCCAATGCGGAAATTAGCCAAATATGTCTTGTAACCCAGACGATCGTCTTTAACAAAGGACACTTCTTGTCAGGAAAAGCCGAGGGGATCTGCTATTTGAGTGCGAAACGTGCTATCACCAGCTATCGTTCGGAACTCGTTTCGAGAACCATCAGGTCTACGCCGTAGCAAGCTGTATTTGGGATGGGTACGTGAAAGCAAGAACGAGCGCTGGCCGAGACCCGTCCGGACGAGCGATCAACTCGTCTCTCCCTTACCATCTCGACCCATGCGATTCCCGTACCAACTTCTGATTTGGCGGCCGGTTGGAGATCGAAAGCAATGTCCGCATTACAAGCCGCTTGAAAGTACTGCGTTTGCATTTGGGGAACAAGCCCTGTGGTGAATGGTGGGACGCGGCAATCGCTGCGGAACTTATTGGGTCTTCCGACTCTCGGCCAAGAAATGGAAAAGCAGCTCCAGAGGCGGGACTCTGGAGCTGCTTTGTTTATCGGGTATCGCTTCCTAGTGGGCCGGCTCTTGATCCCTCATTTCACAACATAAATGAAGTGTTCTCCCTCTTCGAATAGAACATAGAAATGCTGAAAACCCGCTGTTTCGAACAGCTGCTTCTGTACCTCCAGGGAACAGGGAACATCAACATGATAAAGCCCCTCGTCCGCCTGGTCATCGCCGCACAGCTGCCAATAGGTTTCCAGGAGTTCGCGCTCCTTCTCGGGACTTACAACATAATCTCCTTCAATGTATTGGCCACCGGGCTTCAAGGCCTGGCGAATCTTCTTGTACAGTGCCACTTTGTCTTCGGACACAAAGTGATGCATGGTCATGACGGAAACCACATAGTCATATTGATCCTGACCAAAGGGCCAGCGAACATACGAGTCCTGAATGAGGCGAATCTGATCACACCGCTCACGGTATGTCCTTTGCAGAACCTTGAGCATATTCTCGGACACATCCACGCACGTTAACTTAGCGTTGGGAGCTTGCGCGAAAATCCACCGCAGCTCCAACCCCGTTCCGCACCCCAAATCTAAGACCGAGATGGGCTCTGTGGTGTGGGGTATCGGTACGGCGACAGTGGCGTAATACTGGGTAAAGGAATTGATGGTTTCCTGCATGTGGTCTTCATAGCCGGCAGCACGCAAGTCAAAGAAACTTGCCATCTCTTCCGGCTTGTCTTTCGTTTCCTTACTCATTCTCTCACTCCTCAAAAAGTGTATAACAAACTAACCCGGACACAAAGAAATCCGAGTAGCCAATCGCATCCACGTTGCCTTGCTAGCTTGTTAGTTGAAAATGAGTTTGAGCAAGCGAAGACCTCCCAAGCGGTCCGTGTTTCACAAATGGAGACTCTTACCATATTCAAGTTTAAGCTGCATTCATCGTACTGTCAAGAAAAACCCGAAGCCCAACTGGGGTTTATCGTTGTGGTATTCAAGGCCGAGGTATGCAGTGCTTTCAGAAGCGCCAGCGCAGTTTTCCCGGTAGCAGTTGGCCTTGTCTCTGGAATGGCATGGCGGACAGGCGTTGCTTTCCGTTGTACCAGCGCAGTGACGCCCCGGAGGGCCCGAACCAAGTAGTACGTTCTGCTCCGCGGAAACGGTTTCGCTAACCCCTTAAACCAGATGACATAGGGAAAATCTGAGAGGACCACACCCGTTGGTTGTGATTCATCCACCGCACGAGAAGGATTTGCAGTGGCGTTATAGAAATAGGAAATATGAGAAGAGTCAAAATTAAACAAACAATATTGAGCATTGATGGTTTTGGAGCGTGCGGATCATTGATTGCAGAATGCCAGCAAGGAGTAGCGTTTGTCTTCACAGGGCAATGGCAGTAAATCCTTGTTGCCACAGAATAGGCGCTCTGGTAGTGACGTCGAAACAGAGCATGTGGAACTCTAGTTTGCCGATGCATCATGGTTCGAGGTTAGAGATCGTTAGTTATCGTACAATACAACTCCCGCCAGCGCACAAAAACCTATTTGGTTGCAGGCAATTTCCAGGTGTATCATGGGGAAGCGGACTTTGAAGGAGTTATTAACAGCAGAGTAAAAAATTTACAAATGATACTAAATGTATCAAAAGATAGATATGGATACGATATATAAACCTAAAGAACTTGCGAAATTGTTAGGCGTTGCCGTGAAAACTTTGCAGCGGTGGGACAATGAAGAAAAGTTAGTCGCTTACCGAGGCCCCAATAATCGGAGGTTTTATACGCATAGCCAATATGAGGCTTGCATGGGGATACACAAAACACCAGAGGGTAAGCATATTATCTACACAAGAGTTTCCAACCGTGGGCAAAAAGA